>CAZKIZ010000217.1:0-6176 GCA_964552935.1 uncultured Rhodohalobacter sp.
AATGGATTTTTCAGTAAATGGCACCTTGCGCTCGGGTCGCTGGAGGGTGATATGATTCTCCCGATCTCCATACTTGTGGTATCGGGACTCTTGAACGCCGGCTATTTCTTCCCGATTATTAAACGAGCATATTTTGGGAAACCGGAGGGACTTGAAAACTATGGCGAGGCCTCACCCTTTATGGTGGTGCCGATTATGGTTACGGCCACGCTTTCGGTGCTATTCGGCCTCTTTCCGAATCTCTTTTTCAGCCTCTTCGATATGGCAAACGATATTTCTGCAACCATTTTTAATTCCGTATCGCCATGAAAAACATTCACTGGATCATATTAGGCCTGGTGCTCCTTCTGACGTTAGTGCTGGAGTTTGTGTTTCTTGCTGACTACGACAGCCACTGGTGGAACGCCATACCGGGTTTCTACGCCATTTTCGGTCTGATCGGCTGCATCGTACTGGTCTACACCGCTACGTTTATCTCAAAGAAAATCGTAAACCGCGATCTTGACTACTATGACAATTGAGCTACTTGCCATACCGGGAGTTCTTCTTGTGCTCGGGGCCGGACTGCTTCCGCTCTTGCCGGAAAAACTGCGCAGTTCTGTTTTTACCGCCCTCACTGTAGCTGCCCTTGCACTGGCAGCCATGCACCCGGCCGGCTACACGCTAACCGGTGCCATCGGCAATTACGACCTCATCCTCCTTGAGGTTGACTCGATGAGCCGGGTATTCGGACTGATCATCGCTTTTGCAGCGGTCTTTGGAGGGGTTTACGCTTTTCATCTGAAAGATCTGGGTCAGCAGGTTGCGGCGCTCTTATACGCTGCCGGTGCTCTGGGTGTTGTCTACGCCGGCGATCTCTTTACGCTGATTATCTACTGGGAACTGATGGCGGTCAGCTCCACCTGGCTCATTTGGGCTACCCGAACCGATGCCGCACGCGCAGCCGGAATGCGTTACCTGGTCTATCACGTGCTGGGCGGCGGACTCCTTTTCGCAGGTATCGTTCTGCACGTCACGCAAACCGGTTCACTTGCTATTGAATCATTCGAGCAGGTCTACTCCGCCTCCAACGTGTTGATCTTCCTTGGAGTAGCCGTGAACGCCGCCTTTATTCCGCTTCACACCTGGCTGTCCGACGCCTACCCGAAATCGACCATTACGGGTGTGATTTTTCTCAACTCATTTACCACAAAATCGGCCGTATATGTGCTGATTAAGCTGTTCCCCGGCTGGGACATTCTGATATGGATGGGAGTTCTTATGGCTATTTATGGTGTGATGTACGCCGTAATCTGCAAGGATACCCGCGAAATTCTGACCTACCACATCATCTCGCAGCTCGGGTTTATGATCGCCGCAATCGGGATCGGCTCAGAGATGGCTCTCAACGGAGCTGCCGCCCTGGCCGTGAGTAACATTTTGAACAAATCGCTGATGTTTATGGCGGCCGGAGCCGTTCTCTACTCCACCGGAACATCCAAAATGTATCATCTCGGCGGTCTCTATAAAAAATTACCGGGCGTCTTCTGGCTCTATCTTGTCGGCTGTCTCTCTATCTCAGGCCTGCCCCTTTTCACCGGTTTTGCCACCAAGTCTATGGCAATCGACGCAGTTGGGTATGGTGGCTACGACACCGCAATGCTCCTGCTGATCTTCGTCTCAATCGGTACGTTCCTCAGTGTTGGTCTCAAGTTGCCTTACTACACTTGGTTCAATAAAGAGTCGTACGACAAAGAGATTAAGCCTGTACCCTTCAACATGTATATCGGGATGGGACTTGCCGCAGTAGTCAGTATGGTGATCGGAATAGTTCCGCAAAGTCTCTACGTATTTCTTCCCTTTGCAACCGATTATGAGCCATATACCATCTATCACTTCGTGGAGATCATGCAGATCTGTCTGATGACCTTTGTGGTATTCTGGTGGCTCAAAGACCTGATGAAGGGAAAGCTGATTATTGCGCTCGATTTGGACTGGGTTTACCGAAAAGCATCCCCAGCCGCCTACCGGATGTTTATCAAATCAACGGATGGCTTTTTTGGATGGGCTGAAAAAGTAGTGCTGAATACGGCCACCCTCTCAACAAAAGTGTTCACAAACCCGATGACCTGGCTCAATCCATTTGGCGACAAGAAAAACGACGCCAATACATACAGTCCGGGCATGGAAGTTGTGATGAGTTTTATAATGCTCTGCTTTTTAGCCTTTTCACTTTTCTATTTCTTGTAATAATGGACCCTCTCCTCTACCTCCTCTGAGGCTGTCTGAAAAGGAGTACATCTACTATATCAATTCATGAAGTAACAACATCTTCAGCTCTTCGCCCCGTGAAAGCGAGAGTTTTTCCTCCCCTATCGGGAGGGGACAGAGCTGAATCATCTCTCGAAGTGAGAATGATGAGGCTCAGGGGTGGGTTTGTGAAGGCTCGATTCGGTGAAAAAGAACCCACATTATATTAACGCGCCGAAAACCCACCTCTGCCTCGTCGCTGCTCTGCCTGCGGCAGTCGCTTTGGTGGCGGTCTCCTCCGGCGGAGGAGAGGTGATCCCCTTCATGCCAAACGTTCCTTATCCCGATTTTTTCGGGGCGGAGTGCTTTTCTTCGTAGAAGGGGAAAGAGGGCTGAGTCAAATCAACTTATACTCTTCGGTTTGATAATACTTCGGCCTTGAGTCAATTCGGGCGTGCAGCCAGGAGACGCCCAGCCCGGATGTACTGAGCCAAACCGGACTGTCACCCACAGTATCGATCGTGGCAGAAGCCACGTCCATCCAGAATTCCCGTATCTGCCCTTTATCCGCAGTTCGCACGAAGGTACCGATATGTGAGTAACCTGGATGACGTTTGACCGGACACGGAGCTATAAGAAGGGCATCTCCACCCAGGTTCATGAAAGATACCACACTCTGATCCTTCCTGAAATGATTCCTGAAGGTGTGCGGGTCCGGTGCCCGATGTGCCAACGCCTTACTGTTGACCAGGTTGCATTCATAGCTACCGTCCATAGTATGAACGTTTAACGGCTTGTTTTCCCAATAAAAGGCGCTGAAATTGGATTTAGAAAGCTGCGTGTTATAGAACTCACTAAACTCATCTGAATTCATCAGCAGCTCAAAAACCTGAATGTTCGTCATCTCAGAAGAGTTCTGGTCAATACGAAATTTCAGGTTTTTTGAAGTCGATTCAAGAATCCTGATTTTCCATTTCATAGTTCTTCATACTATAAATTTACCATGAGATTTTCTGTCCCAAAATCTGCTCGGGTTCAATAAATGAGAAAAACAGGACATAAAAAAACCCGCCGGTGTGTATGCCGGCAGGCTTTAATTCATTTGCTGAAATAAGATTCTCTACCAGCGCAAGAGATTTATCTTTGTAACATCTACAGACAGATTATTCCGATAAATCGATATGATGATTGCAAGGCCGACCACGGCTTCCGCTGCGGCAACAGACAGAGAGAAAAAGACAAGAATTTGCCCCGCAATATCGCCATGAAAAGCGCTGAACGTGACCAGCGAAATATTTACGGCATTTAGCATTAACTCTACACACATAAAGATGACGATTGCATTTCTGCGGATTAAAACCCCTATAATACCAATCGTAAAAAGTATTGCACTCAGTGCCAGGTACCAGTCAATTCCGATCATTCAGAATCCTCAGTTTTTAAAACTTTGTATTGGGCTATCATCAAAGCACCGACAACAGCTGCGGTCAGAAGAATGGCTGTCAGCTCAAACGCGAAAAGATAATCTGTGTAGAGAACTTCCCCCACTGCCTCTACAGTACCAACGTACAGCATTTCAGATGATATTTCGGGGAGCATGTCCGTAATTCCACCAAGACTGTAAAGTATCTGGCCAAAAATAACGACGGCAAGCAGGAAAGCAACCAGGTATTTCACTCTGAATTCGCTCACCAGGCTCTCTTCTTCATCTACGTTCAAAAGCATAATCACAAATAGGAAAAGCACCATAATGGCACCCGCATAGACCAGGATTTGAATCACTGCAAGGAACTGCGCCTGCAGCAGCAGATAAACACCGGCTACTGACACAAGATTAATAACAAGAAGAAGTGCACTATTAATAGTGTTCTTATTCAGAATCATCCCCAATGCGCTGGCGATCGCTAAAACGGCAAGTAATACAAATGCGTATATTTCCATTCAGAAGGTTCTTTTATAATTAAGCATTCAAGGTAGCCAAATTTAAAAATGGCTTCAAGAAGATTGTGTTAGTTTTTTGAACATTACTCATCGCTTTTTTCCTGGCCGATCAGAACGAGTAAAAGTAGAATATTCCGGTGATACCCACTGCCCAGCAGTAGTATGAAAAATAGTAGAACTTATCGCGTTTCAGCAGTTTTATCAGGTACGAAAGAGCCAGGTATCCCGAAATAAATGAGGTTAAAAAACCGGCAATCAGGCTGCTGACCGGGATCAGGACAGATCCAATCTCAATCAGGTCCAATATTTCGAGTAGCATGGCGCCGGCCAGAACCGGCAGCACCATCAGGAAAGAAAAATTGGCCACTTTATCCCTGTCAATTCCGAGTAGCAGCCCAAGTGAAATGGTTGAACCCGACCGGCTGATTCCCGGTATGATTGCAAACGCCTGTGCAACTCCCATCCAAAAACCTCTGCTTGCATTCACATCCTTCTCAGGCTGGCCAATAAACTTAGTGCTGTATAAAATTGTACCCGTCACAAGCAGCATAAAAGAGACAAAAAAGGGATTCAGAAACGCCTCTTCAATAACGTCTTTTAGAGTAAACCCTACGATCATTGCGGGTATCATACTCAAAATAATGATAAACGAGAGCCTTGTGTTATCATCCTGCATATACCGTTTCTCTCGAATGGCGGTGGGAGTCAGACTTTTGAACAGATCCTGCAAAATCTTTAGAATAAGCTTACGGTAGTACACCGCAATACTGCAAAAAGATCCGAAATGGACCACAATTTCGTAGGTGATACCCGGCTCAATGTTTGTGCCTGAAAGAGCGCGGGCAAGAACGAGATGCCCTGAACTGCTCACCGGTAAGAATTCTGTAATGCCCTGCAGAAGACCTAATAGAATAGCTTCAATTAATCCCAAACTATCATTTTTTATTGATTGTAAATTTCGCGGAGGTCAGATACTATCATCCCTAAATAAAAGTTACCTTAAGCGCTGTTGGTATTGTAAAATTACAGGTTTATTGTTTCCTTTAAGCCTTAATTTTCACGCTGAAGATAGTGAAACCTTAACTAAATAGATCATAAAAAATTTATTCCGATGGAACAGACCGTAGATATGCAGGCTCTTGGAGAAAAAATCGAGAAAAGCAGCGCCTTTATCGATGATATTTATAAAGAGCTGGAAAAAGTTATTGTAGGCCAGAGATATATGATCGACAGACTGCTGATCGGCCTGCTGGCTGACGGACACGTTCTGCTTGAGGGTGTGCCCGGCCTGGCTAAAACTCTAACGGTCTCATCTCTCTCTGAAGCGATTAACACAGATTTTCAGCGAATACAGTTTACGCCCGATCTTCTGCCTGCCGACCTGATTGGTACGCTCATTTACAATCAAAAAGTGGGTGACTTTACCGTCAAAAAAGGCCCCATCTTCTCAAACATAGTGCTGGCTGATGAGATTAATCGCTCCCCTGCCAAAGTTCAAAGTGCACTGCTGGAAGCGATGCAGGAGAAGCAGGTAACCATCGGCGACACCACGTTTAAGCTCGACAAACCGTTCCTGGTTTTGGCTACTCAGAACCCGGTTGAGCAGGAAGGAACTTATCCCCTGCCGGAAGCGCAGGTAGACCGTTTTATGCTGAAACTTAAGATTGGTTATCCATCAGAAGCTGAAGAGCTTAAGATCATGCGGCTCATGGCAAAAACCGGTGATAAACCCTCCATTTCTCCCGTTACCGATTCAAAAACCATCCTTGAAGCTCGTGATGTGGTCAATGAAATTTACACGGACGAAAAAGTAGAGAAGTATATCATCAGCCTGATATTTGCGACGCGAAATCCGGAAAAGTATAACCTGTCGGACATGAAGGATCTGATTAATTTTGGAGCCTCACCGCGCGCATCCATCAACCTGAATCTTGCCGCCCGTGCGCACGCTTTTATGGAGCACAGAGCCTACGTAACGCCGGAGGATGTCCGCTTTGTAGCGATGG
>CAZKIZ010000218.1:0-6156 GCA_964552935.1 uncultured Rhodohalobacter sp.
CTGATTTTTGAGGCTGCGTAAGAGAGTCAAGTATGGTAATGCTGGCCCCCGAAACGGGGCTGGTTTCATCCCTGAATAGATGATCGACATTTAGTTTTGTGGACGAAGTGGTTTAAATGAAACTTATTTAGTAGCCAAACCACCGCTAATTTGAGGAACTTGAGTAAGCGATTTCCATGAAATGAAATCTCCAATCTATGCAAAACATGCGGCTTGACGAAATTATGGGGATGCAGCATCGAAGTGCGGCATGACACATAGAAACGTGAGTTCGATCCTCAAATTTTTAATCACTTAAATAACTTCTTGAAAAACCCAACAAGGCCCCGTTTCTCTTTTTCACTTTCAGACCCTTCCCGACCGCCGCTTAGCTGATCGAATGTAGGTCTTGGAAGGCCTTTGGCCTTTTTGGGTTTTGACCGGCGAGGCTGTTTCTCTTTTTTCTTAGTCCGGCTCTCTTTACTGCTCTTCTGTGGCTTTGGTTTGCTCTTGGGTTTACCATTGGAAGTGGATTTTTTGCCTTTAGAAGAGCTGCTGCTTTTTTGCTCTTTTACCTCTTTGGGAACCGGCAGCTCTTTCGGAGCATAGCCCAGAGAGTTGCAAATCTCTTTAATGTCTCCGCGATCCTGTTTAGAGACGAGGGATAAAATTTTTGTGGCTTTACCGTCTCCAACAAGTTCGGCTCTCAGCTTGTACTCCTCCACATCCTCCGGTACGTCGTAGTTGATTACTTTGGTTGCGTGTTCGAGCGCAATGTCACCGGCTGAAAGTTCGCCAACAATCAGGTGCTGAACACTGCCGTCAGTAAACATACCGAAGCGCTGCTCGTAGGTTTTCTCATCCACTTTATCGTGAATGCTAACAGCACGGCGTCCGCTCTTTCTTAAAATTTTGTAGAGCCGATCAGCCGTGCGGCGCGAAGCTGCAAAAATGATTACGGTATCTTCTTTGTTCTCATCAAGATGCGCCATTAAGATCGAAATTTTTGATCTCGGCGGAACATTGATATAGTATTGTGTCAGGTCCTTTTTGATGACCTCCTCGGTGAAGGTCGCCTTCCTGGTTTCTGTTTTCTCTTTTGGTGTTACCAGTTTGGGGTCCTGCAGCAGACTCTCTTCCGCATCGCGCAATTTCTGGCTGTCTTTAGCTGCCGCAAATACTTTCTGGCACTTGCTGTTGATGATTCTCTTGGCAATCACTTCAACCGGGGCCCAGTCCTCAATCTGTTCAGCCTGGTCAATGATAAGCTGTTCAACTTCACGGAATACCATGCGGCCGGTTTCCAGGATATCTGAAAGGCGCTTGGGTGTGGAGATTACGATAACGGGTCCTGCGGAGAGCGTAGCCAGATCTTTTTTGGTTTCTCCTTCACCGGTAAGACAGGCGCTTTCAATACCGGCGTGATAGCCAATCGCCCAAACCCATTCATCCAGCTCTTTTGCACGCTTTGCATCGGATGCCAGTATAATGGCCCGGCTTCCCTGGCGCCGATCCGACTTGGAGATCGAGTTCAGCAGCGAGAGCAGGTAACCCAGCTCTGGCCTTTCGTCCGATGTTGTGTTAATAACTAAATCAGAACCGGTCTCAACTTCATTAAAAATTTTCTTTTGCAGCAGTGAGGGGCTTTCAATCTGTACATCTTTTAACCCCTTCAAAATATCGGAACTTAGTCGAAATTGATGAAACGACAACTTAATACCTCTTTCGTTTTATAATCACTATTTCAATTAACAAAGAACAGTCACAAATATACAAACTGTAGCTTTTTTTACATACTTAATTACTAACGGGTAAGATACAAGGTTGTTACGAATAAATATACAGGCTCTTGGGAAATCAGAACTGCCTGGGTTGATGGGTAAGAGCGAAGGTGCCGTTAACGCTGGTCATTCGCAAACTTAAATTGCGTTTCAGGATTTAAAACGGTTCTTAAAATTTGTAATTTTATAGAATCTATTACATTTGGGGTTTAAACTGAACGCTGCTTGACGAGTTCATTTTATAGACGTATATAGGTAGAGTCCGAAAATTCTTAAATGCCCGAAAATTTTATGTCTAATAGAATTGCTTTTTTTTCTGATGCGGAAGATTTAATTGAAACATTCGACCTGGATACGCCGGGCGAGGTGATTTTTGACGCTCATTATAACATCTCCCGTGGTCACCATATACCCGTTATCACCGAAAAGAACGATGTTCTTACAGTGGGGCGTCTCAGGTGGGGAAAAGAGTTTGAAAAGGAGGGTTCCATACCTGAAAAAGCTGACGAAAAAAGCCTCAAAGAGATGGATCAATCAGCTCTGCGCCGGGCTATTATCCCAATTAGCGGATTTTATATCTGGAAGGACGAAGCGAAAAAAGATCATCCGTTTTTTGTGCGTAAAATTGACAATACACTTCTATATGTGGCTGCCTTTACCTTCAGGAGTGATAAAGATGAGTACACCTATTCAGAAATGATCATGACAGAGGCAAACACGCTTATCGCTCCGATTAGCAATTCTATGCCGCTGCTCCTGAAAGAGGCGCTTTCAAAAGATTGGCTGAAGGGTAACATTGCCGCAAATAAAATTTTAAAAGAGGCAGGTTCGCAATTCCTGATAACAGAACTGACGGTTCACCGCGTTACAAAAGAGGTGAAGGATCCCTCAAAAAACGAGAAGTCACTGATTCAGCCGATCCCGAAATAGAGGTCTAAAACAGACGAACTGATGAACAGAGAAATATCCAACCGAGAAAGTTGATCTCGGCCGTAAACGATCACTTCGTCCGTACGTCTGTTTATCACTCTTTTTTGCTTTCCGAAAGGTATAGTGAGATATGGCTTTGTTAAAAGCGTAAATAGTGATATTTTTAAAGTTCGATGCAAAAACAAATTTAGAAACAACTCATGTTATACGGAATCATCATATCGCTTGTTATTCTTATCTCAATTTTATTGATTGTTGTGGTTCTGCTTCAGCCCGGCCAAAAAGAGGGCCTTACGGGCGGACTTGCTGCTGGTATGGCTGGTGGAGCTGCTATGGGGGCACGGAGAACGGCAGACCTGCTATCTAAAACTACTACAATACTTGCGGTGCTCTTTCTCTCATTAAGTGTTCTGGCAAACTTTGCCATTGATCGCGGCGGCTCAGGTCAAAGTACAATTCAGCAGCAGGGAGTACCCGGCCTGCAGGATCAGCCCGGACAAATGGACGATTTCAGAGCCCCGTCACAATCTCAGCCTGCTATTCCGCAGCAAGAAGATCCTGAAGAAGGAAACTAACCTTTTCTCTATCTCTTTATTTACAGAAAGATTAGACACAAAAAAAGCCCTGATGATATGTCAGGGCTTTTTTACGTTTTAAAAGCTTAGAAAGCTATCTGCCGTTTTTCTCTTTCCCATTGCTCATTCCGTTTTTCACAACATCGTAGATGAGATACGGCGGGATATTCAGCATCTCCATTTCAATATCGTAGTTCCCAAACACCTCCATAACGGGCTTCTTCAGGTGACCGCTGGTCTGGTAGGCAACAAATTTACCTCCATCTTTTAAAATTCTTTTGGTTGCGGTCAGTACCTCATGCTTCCGCTCTTTTTTGAGAAAAGAGAACGGGATTCCCGAAAGCACGTAATCAACATTCCCGATATCTTCCGGCTCAAGAACAGACTCCACATCGCCGGCCAGGATATTATTGATCTGAACGCGCGGATCTTTAATGGTTGTTTTCAGCTCTTCCACAAAATCTTTGTTGGCTTCAACCAGTACCAGGCGACTGCCGGGCGTCATTTTATCGAGAAGATATTTGGTGAACACGCCGTTGCCGGGCCCGTATTCAACCAGGAGAAAGTCTTTGGAGAAGTCGATGTGCGTGCACACTTTTTTGACACATCGCAAGGAGGTAGGTATAACGGATGCTACATCACGATCTTTAATAAACGTTTTAAAAAAGTCGATTTTACTCATGGGGTATTTTTTGGTTCAGAGTTCTTTTTCCAGTTTTTCAATTTGATCACGGATGCGGGCGGCCTCTTCAAACTCCATGTTTTTAGCTGACTGCAGCATAGATTCGCGCAAATATTCGATAAATTTGTCCTTACTTTCAAATGTTACTTCTTTCATGGCAGGGTTGGCCTTGTACTGAATGCCATCCTCTGCCACTTTAACGACCTCAAGATAATCATCTTCTTGCTTAACACCAGAATCCAGATCAAAGTCTTTATTGGAGATGAGAGATGGATCTACGAGAGGTTTCAGCTCTTTAACAATTGTCTTAGGCGTAATGCCGTGCTTTTTGTTGTACTCCCTTTGAATTTCCCGGCGGCGATCGGTCTCTTCAACAACCTTCTTTATGCTGTTCGTCATTTTGTCGGCATAAAGGATCGCTTTACCGTCTACATTTCGTGCAGCGCGTCCCACAATCTGAAAGAGCGACGTCTCCGATCGTAAAAAGCCCTCTTTGTCCGCATCTAAAATGGCAACGAGGCTCAGCTCGGGGATGTCAATCCCTTCACGCAGCAGGTTGATTCCAACCAGCACGTTAAAATCGCCCCGCCTGAACTTATAGAGAACCTCCACGCGCTGCATCGCATCCAGCTCGCTGTGCATGTAGGCCGCGCTGATGCCCAGGCCTTTCAGGTACTCACTTAGCTCTTCACTCAATCTTTTGGTAAGTGTGATGCAGAGTACGCGCTCGTTTTTCTCCACGCGCTTCTGAATCTCGTCCAGCAGGTCATCCACCTGGTTGCCCAGCGGCCGGACCTCAATTTCAGGTTCCATCAGCCCGGTTGGCCGGATAATCTGCTCTACGTAAACCCCGTCGGACTGCTCAAGCTCATAGTCGGCGGGTGTGGCACTTACAAATATCACCTGGTTGATCATCGTTTCCCACTCCTCAAATGTAAGCGGGCGGTTGTCAAGAGCGGAAGGAAGCCTGAACCCGTGCTCCACAAGCTCAATTTTTCTTGAGCGGTCTCCACCATACATAGCGCCAATCTGCGGTATGGTTTGATGGCTTTCATCCACAACCAATAAAAAATCATCCGGAAAATAATCGAAGAGGCAGTAGGGCCGTTCACCCGGTTTACGGGCACTCAGGTAGCGCGAGTAGTTCTCAATACCGGAGCAGTACCCGATCTCCTGCATCATCTCAATGTCAAATGTGGTACGCTGCTCGAGGCGCTTCGCCTCCAGGAATTTCTGCTCATCTTTCAGGATGTCCACGCGCCAGTACATCTCATCACGAATCTGCTGGATGGCGTCTTTGAGCCTGTCCTTGGATGTAACGTAGTGTGATGCCGGGTAGATCCGGAACTCATCGACGCTGTCCAGGATGTTTCCGCTGTCGATATCGAAAACCTCAAGAGTTTCAATCTCATCACCCCACATCGAAATACGCAGTCCCTCTTCGGAATAGGCGGGATAAATGTCAATCACGTCGCCCCGTACCCTGAACGTACCGCGTGTAAAATCGCGGTCACTGCGCCTGTAGTGCAGATCTACAAAATCGTAAAGAAGCGTATTGCGCGGAATAGACATTCCGGTCTTCAGCGTAACAATCAGTTTTTCATACTCAGAGGGCGACCCGATACCGTAGATGCAGCTCACGGATGACACAATAATCACATCGCGCTGACCGGAAAGCAGTGAACTTGTTGCACGCAGTCTCAGTCTCTGTATCTCTTCATTGATGGAGAGATCTTTTTCAATAAATTTATCCTGGCTGGAGATGTAGGCCTCCGGCTGGTAGTAATCGTAGTAGGAGATAAAAAACTCCACCCTGTTTTCAGGAAAGAAATCACTGAGCTCCCTGTAAAGCTGAGCTGCCAGCGTTTTGTTGTGGCTCATTACAAGCGTAGGCTTCTGGACGTTTTCGATCACACCGGCAACCGTACGGGTTTTACCTGATCCGGTAATGCCGAGAAGCGTTTGAAATTTATCGTTGTGTTCGATGCCCTGTGTCAGCTCTTTGATGGCGTTAGGCTGATCTCCGGCGGGCTCCCAGGGAGAGTGAAGTTTAAATTTAGACATATCTTATAAGATAGCAATAAGGGTTCCGCTTGTAAACAATTAATGTGTTAAATCAATTCTGCGGGTGTAGGTAGTGGTTAATTGGGTACCGGTTATTCGGTCTCGCCTAACAATGAGCATCGAAAGTCGGGACTGGCAAAGCACC
>CAZKIZ010000219.1:0-6151 GCA_964552935.1 uncultured Rhodohalobacter sp.
ACTGAAGACTTAGAGGTTGATCCCAGAGATTCGTCGGACGAAAAAGACAATCGTCACGACGAAGTTATACTCTCACCCCGCGCCTTTGCGGCTCAGCGGTGAAATCAGTAGGATGAGATGTGCCGTTCATGGTTTTCTCGCAGGGCAGGAAATTATGCCACTGAAGACTTAGAGGTTGATCCCAGAGATTCGTCGGACGAAAAAGACAATCGTCCGACGAGGGTTCTGCCAGAAGCAAAAATCTAAATATCGTTTTGCTTCTTTTTTTAAATATATTGACAGGAGTTAACGCTATCATTGCATTTTACATCAACACAGGTGATGAACCATCTGAAAAAAAGCAATTACTGCGTTTTTTGTTAAAAATAAATCCAAATCAGTTAAATAAGTAAAGTGTCTACACATATACGAAAATCTTCTGCGGGACGAATTAATCCTACTTTTACATCATCACTTTTTATTCCGTTACTTCTTATCGGGATTTTAATAGCGGCCTGCCAGCCTGAACCACCTGAACCGGAATTAAAGACTATAACATCTGAGCAGGCAGCTGCTGAGGCAGAGCGAACGATGGGTGAAGTTTCAGTTGATCTACCGGATGATCTTGAAATTTCACTATGGGCTACGAAAGATTTACTGGGGGATCCCATCGCAATTCATATGGATGATGAGGGCAAAGCGTGGGTTACGGTTACTAAACGGAGCCGGAATTCAGAATTCGATATCCGGGACGTAGACAGCAGCTGGCTCATTGAATCGATGAAGTGGGAGACAGTAGAAGACCGGCGAGAATTTTTGCACACTGAACTGGCACCGGAGAGGAGTGATGAGAACACCTGGCTGCCAGACCGGAATGAAGATGGCTCACACGACTGGCGTGATCTTACGGTGATGAAGGAGGAGATCTGGAGACTGGAAGATCTTAATGGAGATGGCATGGCGGACCAGGCGCAGCTATTTATTCGTGATTTCAATGATGAAGTAACCGATGTTGCCGGCGCCGTTCTGCACTACAACGATGAAGTTTTTGTTGGCGTTGGGCCAGATATGTGGCGGCTTCGCGATACCAACGGAGACGGAATGAGCGACTGGAAAGAATCCATAAGCCATGGATACAACGTGCATATCGGTTTTAGCGGGCACGGAATGTCGGGTCTTACTACAGGTCCCGACGGCAGAGTTTACTGGAGCATTGGCGATATGGGTTTCAGCGTAACGGACCAGGATGGCAAGGAGTGGCACTACCCGAACCAGGGAGCAATTTTACGATCAGATCCGGATGGAAGCAACTTTGAAGTATACGCCGCCGGTGTTCGAAATACTCACGAATTTGTTTTTGATAAGTACGGCAACCTGATTACGATCGATAACGATGGCGATCATGCGGGAGAGTTTGAGCGCCTTGTTTACCTGGTAAACGGATCGGACAGCGGCTGGAGAATCAACTGGCAGTTTGGTAAATACACCGATCCAAAAAATAATTCATACAAAGTATGGATGGATGAAGACTACTTTAAACCACACTGGGATGATCAGGCGGCACACGTTCTTCCTCCACTTGCCGAATATTACGCCGGACCTGCGGGGATGGCCTACAACCCCGGAACGGCGCTAAATGAAAATTGGGAAGATCACTTTTTTGTAATGTCTTTCCGCGGTTCCGTAGCAAACTCTCCAATCTATTCTTTTACCCTGAAAGAGAATGGTGCCTCTTTTGAAATGGATGAAGACAAAGAAGCCCTGCGCGGAATTCTTGCTGTGGGACTCGATTTTGGTCCGGATGGAGCACTCTATATGACAGACTGGATTCAGGGTTGGTCGATCAATGATGAGGGCAGAATATGGAAGCTTGATTCTCCAGAAGATGCAGAATCTGAGATCCGGTTAGAAACAAAGAGTCTGCTTGGAGAAAGTTTTAGTGATCACGACTCCGAGCTGCTGCTCGAACTGATGGGGCATCAGGATATGCGAGTGCGTCAAAAAGCGCAGTTCGAACTGGCTAACAGGGGTGATGAAGAGTCACTTCTGCGAGCAATTGAAACAAGCAGTGAACAGCTGGCACGAATTCACGGAATATGGGGACTGGCTCAAATCGGCCGAAGTAATCTCAATGCCGTTGAACCGCTTACCCAGTTTTTGACCGATTCAGATTATGAAATCCGGGCGCAGGCGGCTCGCTGGCTCGGTGATGTGCGCTATTCAGATGCCGCCGGTGCGGTTACGCCACTACTTCAGGATGAACATCCGCGCGTACGGTTTTTTGCAGCCGAAGCACTCGGACGTATGGGCGCTGCTGACTCTTTTGACGATATTGTGGCTATGCTGGCTGATAACGATGATGAAGATATTTACCTGCGTCACGCAGGAGCGATCGCACTTTCGCGATTGGATGATGCGGATTCGGTAACCGAGCTGGCGGATCACTCCTCCAGGGCTGTGCGAGTTGCGGCCGTAATCGCGATGAAACGATTACAGGATCCCGGAATTATTCGCTTTCTTGAAGATGAGGATGAGTATATCGTTACCAATGCTGCTCGCGCAATCAGCGATGATTACTATATCGATGAAGCAATTCCTGAACTGGCCCGAATGCTTAATGATGGACGTATTTCAAACGAACCGTTTATTCGCAGAGCCATTAACGCATCACTTTACAGCGGTACGTCCGATGATGCTAATCGTCTGACAGAGTACGCAGCCAATTTGGGCAATCCGGAACTCCTTCGGATTGAAGCGCTCAATACCCTGCAGTACTGGGAGGAGCCTTCCATATTCGATCGCGTTACAGGTCGGCACCGCGGGGAAATGTCCAATAGTGGTGACGATGCACGAAATGCACTGGCATCTGTAGCAGATCAGTTGTTCGAAAATGATGCCTCAAATATTCGAATTGCTGCCATCGAAGCTGCTGCTGAGCTCCGCTATACGGATGCTACCCCTTCTATCTACGCTCTGCTGGAAGGGGATGATTCGGATGAAGTTCGTATCGCAGCCGTTCGCGCCCTGCGTGATCTTGAGTATGATGAAATTGATCAGGCGATCCGTACTGCTCTTGGCGATCAAAATAACCGGGTACGTATGAATGCGCTTGGTATGATTCCCGCACTCGATATTGCAGATGATGTAAAAGTGTCGCTGCTGACTTCGGCATATCATGATGGGTCTATAGAAGAAAAACAGACCGCATTAAACACACTCAAATCACTCGAGCACGAAGATACCCGTTCGTTTTTGAATGAGCAGCTCGATGTTCTTGTAGTGGGTGATTTGGAACCTGAAGTGCATCTCGAGCTGATTCAGGCAGCTGAATCTATGGGAACTGAAGAGTTTAACAATAAAATTCTTGAGTATCGCGGGATGAGGGCAGCCGAAGACCCGATAGCCGGTTTCACTGAAGCGCTTTATGGCGGAAATGCGGAGTCAGGCAGAACCGTTTTCTATGAAGGTGCAGCCGCCCAGTGCATCCGCTGTCACGCAGTAGCCGGCAGCGGTGCTGAGGTAGGCCCGGACCTGACAGACGTAGGAAACCGGTTTAACCGCGAATTTCTGCTGCAATCCCTGGTCAACCCTTCTGCAAGTGTAGCCCCCGGTTATGGAGTTGTAACCTTAACTCTTCAGGATGGCGAAACCGTACGAGGTGCACTTGAAGAAGAATCAGATGAAACTATTGTGCTCCTGGTAAGTGGTGAGCAGCGTTCATTTGACAAAAATCAAATTGAAGAGCGGGCCAACTCACCCTCTTCGATGCCCGCCATGGGGGATCTGCTGACCCGAAGCCAGCTGCGCGACCTTGTGGAGTTTATGACCACGCTCGACGGTGAGGAGTAAAAGGGGTACTGAAAGATTTTATGATGAATAGTGCTTATGCCACAATTTATCCTCGCAGAGTTGTGCTGATGATTCGCTGATTTTCGCAGAATAGATTCTAATTATTCCCTGTTTATCAGCGACACTCCGCGTGCATACTCAGCGATAATCTGCGATAAAAAGATTCTGGATGGGTTTCTACAATCTGAATAGATCTGTTTCACACAAAAAAAGGCGTCCAGATCAGATCAGGGCGCCTTTTTTATTATCCAGTAACTGGTCTAATCCAGTTAGCTTTCACTCTCTATCTGTTGACTATCATAAATCCATTTTATAATCAACAAAATATCGTTTTTCAGCCACGGACTCTATAAAATTGACCGCTTTCTGATGGTGAGGATTACGTGTATACATCTGAAAATCGAGTTCGGTTTCGAAATCACAAATCAGTACAACATCGAGGGCTTCCTTCTCATCAGGATTGGTTTGGATACCAACTTCAACAGCCTTGATTTCTTCAATATTGGCTCGAAGCCCTTCGAGAATAAGTTTTAATTTCTGGGCATTTTTCTCTTTTGGTGCACCTTCGGCTTCATCTTTCAGTTTCCACATTACGATATGACGTATCATTATTATCCTCGTGTTAAATTTTAATTGATTATTGCTGAATTGCGAAGGCCAGGTCGGATTCATTCACTCTTTCGGAGGCCTGACGTAGCTGATCCTGGGAGAATGAGCCAGCGGCCCAAAGGAAGTATCTTGCAGATTCGGGGCGGTCTGCCCTCATCCAGTCGTAAACGGCCAGGTATCCCTTTGCGACTTCATCCGACTCACGCTGACTTAAATTTTCCGGATCAGATAGATGCGGAACAGTCAAAACTCCTCCGCTTGTAATCAGGTTGGGACTCTCTACCTGCTGAATGTTTTCCAGGTAGATCAGCGGCCATAAATATGGATTGCCGTAGGTTTGATCGGCGATGGTCCAGAACGATTCCCCATCCGATATGGCATGTTCTGTAGATGCCGCTCCTTCAGGTTCCGATTCGGCTTGCGGTGTAGACTCCGGTTCACCAACGGTTGCTGCAGGAGCTGGCGAGAGTGTGGCGGGAGTTTCGATCTGCTCTGGCTGATCTGCAAGTGGTCTGTCTGCGGTGCCCGGAGCATCACCCTGTCGTGCCAGCAGGAATATAATCAGGAAAATCGCCAGCAGAACAACGATTGAGGCGGCCGTATAGGACCAGTTAAATTTGCTTTCAGCCTGCACGGCCCGGGCTTTTTCTTCTCTGTCTATGTTATCGATCTCCGGGATATCGGTGTTCTCAGAATCTAAATCATTGAATACAGCTGCTACTTCCTCATCGGATTCATCCTCAAATGTTGGGATTTTACTCTTAACAGGGCTCGGCCGTTCAGTGATTAAATCGTCTATATCTTCATCGTCATCATCGGCGTCCGTTAAAACACTTTCCCGGGTGCCGGCGGAAGAGGGAACTGCCGCTATGGTTTCACTCTTATCCTCCTTTTCAGGATGATCTTCGGCGGATTCCTCAAGTACCTGTGCAGAAAGAGTCTTAAATGGCAGGTTCACATGTTCTCTGAGAGCTTTATAGGGTTTGAAGACCACTTTATTCTGGCCGGGTATAGTTAGCTCTTCGCCCGTTTGCGGATTTCTGCCTTTTCTTTCGTTCATCCAGCGCAACTCGAATTTTCCAAATCCGGAAATCGTGATCTTCTCTCCCTGTTCGAGACCAGATTCAATGATCTCTACCAGCTCGTGGATGAAACTGTCTGTTCGTTGCTCGCTTTGACTTGTTGTTTCTGATATTTTTTCAACGAGCTCTTTAAAAGTGATCTTCTCACTCATCTCCGGGCTCCGTAAACTTTAATTTTTCTTTCAAGTTCACCGATGGAGAAAAATCAACAACCCGTTTAGGCGGGATCATGATCTGTTTTTCATGATGAGGGCTGTATGTCTTTCTGGATTCACGTGTCTTGGTCTTGAACGTTCCAAGACCGGGCACAGACACACCTCTGCCGCGGCCCAATTCGTCTTTGAGCGTTCCAAATATACCTTCGACCATCTCTTTGGCCTCCGTTTTAGGTATATCGCGTGAATTAGCAAGTTTATCAATTAGTTCCTGATATGTCATATATGCTATAAAACGACATGGTATGAATCTTTAATCCTATCTATACATATAAGCAAAAAATGTTGAAAAATCCTAACCTGCACATCCCGGTAACCTTTATTCTGTGTATACAATGACACAAATGAACTGAAATTTTAAAGTTTAACAGCTGTATATATTTACTTCATTGATAACAATCCGCAATTGACTCATAA
>CAZKIZ010000220.1:0-6145 GCA_964552935.1 uncultured Rhodohalobacter sp.
GCCGTTTGACGTGATAATATCGCTGTGGGAACATACTGAAGCGACACCTTCCGCATCGACTCGCCGAAACCGGGCAGCATCTTTTCGCACACCGATTCTGTGGCTTCGGGGGTTACATCCCGTTTTGCCGGACCGGTTCCCCCTGTGGTACAGATCAGTGAACAGCCGGATTCATCACACATGGAAATCATCGTTCTTTCAAGCATTTCCTGTTCATCAGGGATCACTTCCACAACCCACTCAATCTTGTTTTGCAGTCTTTCACTCCAGTATTTCTTAATCGCAGGGCCCGAGCGATCTTCATACTCTCCCTTGCTTGCACGGTCTGATGAGGTTATCATGCCTATTCGGATTGTGTCCATTGTAATATTTATGTGGTAATTGAAGTTAACAGATAGAACGAAACGTGCTTGAACCAAGACGTTTACATTTCAACTCATATTTTCAGTTTGATGCCTCAATATTGAAAACAACTTTCTAAACAAAAAATCAGACTCTTATGGAAACCGTAAAGATTTCAGAAAATTTCGAGGTGAAACTACCTGATAAAATCAGAAAGGCGCTTAATCTGCAACCTGGACAAAAACTGAGAATTATTACCTATCAAGACCGAATAGAATTAATACCTGACATCGACATAAAAAAAACTCAGGGTATGTTGAAAGGGATCAACACGGATTTTGAAAGGGAAAATGATCGCGTATGAATGTCTTAGATTCATCCGCATGGCTCGCCTTTTTTGCAGATGAAAAAAACGCAGAAATTTTCAGACCGATTGTCCTGGACACAGAAACATTATTCGTACCAACTATATGTATCTACGAAGTATTTAAAGTGATTTTACGAGAAAGAGACGAATCGTCTGCTCTCTTCTTTATAGGTGTCATGCAAAAAGCGAGGATCATAAATATAGATTTTGAAATTTCTTTGAATGCAGCAAAGTTAAACAGCTCGTTAAAATTACCAAAGGCAGATTCCATGATACTCGCATCGGCAAATAAGGTGAATGCAACTTTATGGACTCAAGATTCTGATTTTAAAGAAATTGAATCCGTTATGTATTATCCTAAAAAATAAAAGTCTTCCGATTTTTATGAACTCACCCAAATCAAATCATTTTACCACTGATGAGCTCCACCACTACTCCCGGCAGATGGCGATGCCGCAGTTTGGCGAAAAGGGTCAAAAGAAACTAAAGCAGGCTAAAGTTGCAGTGATTGGTGCAGGCGGTCTGGGTGCGCCGGTGCTTCAATATCTCACCGCAGCCGGAGTGGGAACCATCGGCATTTTTGACTTTGACCTGGTTGAAAAGAGCAATCTTCATCGTCAGGTATTGTTCAACGCAGAGGATATCGGCAAACCGAAAGCAAAAGTGGCAGCGGTGCGACTTGAGAAACTCAATCCGCATATCAATTTACTTGCAAACCAGGTTCGCATCACCCCAGGAAATGTAATTGACCAGCTCGAGTCTTATGATCTGATCGTGGACGGAAGTGACAATTTTCAAACACGCTATATCGTCAATGATACTGCCCTCCTTCTCGGCCTTCCGCTAGTGTATGGATCCATCTATCGTTTTGAAGGGCAGGTAACCGTTTTTAATTATGTTGATAAAGAAAAAAATCGCGGCCCCGATCTTCGCGACCTATATCCTGAAGAGCCTGACTTCGAATTCATCCCTGATTGCAGCACAGCCGGTGTTCTGGGAGTGTTACCCGGCGTGATCGGCTCCATCCAGGCCACGGAGGCGATCAAGATTCTTGCTGACATTGGCAACGTGCTCAGCGGAAAGCTTCTTGTGATGGACTTGCTCAATATGGATACCCAGATGATTACGTTTGCGCAGCCGGATCAGCAAAGAACCATTGATCGCTCCGCGGTTGAAGAGAGACTCAGCAATTACCGGACAAAATATGATGCTTCCCTGGGAGTATCACCCCAAACAGTTTCAGACTGGATGAATTCATCAGAAAAAATAAACCTGGTCGATGTTCGCTCACCAGAAGAGCACAAAAACTTCAACATCGGCGGGACACTCATTCCGCTGTCAGAGATTGAAGCTCGTTCTGATGAGATTCCGCCAAATTCAAAAACCGTAATCTACTGCCAAAGCGGCCAGCGCAGTGCAGAAGCGATCCGCAGATTAAGTGATCATATGGAGACCGATCTGCTTTTCAATCTTGAAGGAGGTATTGATGCGTGGAGGGATTTGTTTGAGAGGGAGGGGGAGTGAAAAGTGAAAAGTGAAAATCCCTTTTTGGACAGCCTTAGGTATTCAAGACGAGACCTCCAAGGTTTCTGAAACCTTGGAGGTCTGGCGGAAAGAATCACTCAATCTTCCTCAATTTCCCTTTATTCATCATTCGCAGCGCGTGCTTTAATCCCGGAAAGAGCGCATGCACACTCTCTTTGGCACCGCGCGAACTTCCGGGCAAAGTGATGATGATCGTTTCACCCCGAACGCCCGCAGCGGTTCGGGAGTAGTTGGCATACGGTGTCCGGTTTCGGCCAAATTCCCTCATCGCTTCCGGAATGCCGGGTATTTCGTAATCGATCAGCTCTTTAGTGATCTCTGCCACAATATCACCATCGTTCAGTCCGGTCGCTCCAATCGTAAATATAAGATGATAACTGCTGCTGTCGGCAAGCTCCTCTATTTTTTTTGCGACCTCCTCCCTGCCGGACCGAATCACCACTTTCTGAGCGACTTCCACATTGAAGTGATCTAAAACGTCCTCAACGGCGCTTGTACTTTGATCCTCCCGCGTACCATCGGCAACACTATCTGAAATACGAACCAGGGCTGCTTTTACGGGATGATCGAAATCATCATCAAAATCACTCTTCCCGCCTGTTTTCTCCAGCAGCCGAATCGAAGAAATCTCCATCTCTTTATCCAGCGGTTTCAGCATATCGTAGATATTCAACAGGGCAGTGCTGGCCGCCGTAAGCGCCTCCATCTCCACTCCCGTTCGTGCGATCGCCTCCGCTTCCGCTTTTACATGAATCGTATCTCCATCAAGATGAAAGAAAACATCCACCCACTCCAGCGGCAGGTTGTGGCAGAAAATCAGCAGCTCAGATGTCTTTTTTGCCGCCTGGATGCCAGCAACACGGCTGACTTCAAGCACGTCTCCTTTTTCAATGTCATCATCCACAATTTTTTGAATGACATCTTTACGTGTTTTGATTGTGCCTCCCGCACGCGCAAATCGAAGCGTAGTTATCTTGTTGCTTACGTTGATCATGTTTATTTATAAAGGTTTGTCAAGATCGATTTATCATCGGTTATACTATAAAAACTTTACCCCCACAACAACTGCTTTTACCCGATTGATACATCTTCTTCATCTTTTCGCATTCGCTCTTTACTTTGGAAATAGAAACATTTTTCAAACTTGGCTTACCATATGTTCAGAAAATTGATCTACATACCCGGTTTCACCCTCTTCGCCCTGCTTTTCATTTGGCACATCTGGCAGACCGTTTACGCTGACATTCCGAGAGGCGGACCTTTACAGATTTCAGGTCAGTTTTTGATAATCTCTCTACTCCTTGGAGGATCTGTCTGGTTCTGGCTTGATGAAAAACGGTCCACATCTAACTCAATCCCCCTTCCCGGAGAATTCCGAATCTGGGCCTGGGCGATCATTGCTCTGCTTACAATTCAGATTATTTGGGGCGGGATTACGTCAGGACTCCATGGCGGACATGTATACAATACCTTTCCCACCATGAACCGGAACTGGATACCGCCTGAGCTGTTCATCATGGAACCGTTCTATATCAATTTTATCGATAACGCCGCAACGGCACAATGGATACACAGACTGTTTGGCACACTTCTCAGTTTTATGGTGATCATTTTATGGATACGATCTTTCATGGTCACCACCTCTTTCACAACAAAAAAATGGATTCTTGGGCTTTTCTCTCTCATACTGCTTCAGTACGCAACAGGAGTCTTTGCGCTGATCTATCATGTACCTGTTCCAATCGGGCTGTTACATCAGATTTTAACAGTTGCTCTGGTTGGACTCGCTGTTGGTTTTTTAAAGCAAACGAATCCATCTGCGAATAAACAGTCCATCACTTAATGCAACATTCATCAAACCTGACTATATTAGGACAAAAGAGTCTCAATAACTTCAAAGAAGTCTTACATGCTTTTATCCAAATCCTGTGTTTACGGCCTGCGTGCCTCTATTTACCTGGCCACAAGAGAAAACGGTGAATTTGTACCGATTAAAAAAATGAGTGAGAAGCTCGAAATTTCTCACCACTTCCTTACTAAAATCCTTCAGCAGCTCACGGCTAAAGATCTCCTCCTGTCTTATAAAGGTCCAAATGGCGGAGTAAAGCTGAAAAATCCTCCAGATAAAACCACATTGATGGATATTGTGCTCGCCATAGACGGCCCCGACCTGCTTACAGAATGTGCGCTGGGTCTGCCGGGATGCGGCCACCAAAATCCCTGTCCGCTCCACGATAAATGGGCCTCAACGAGAGATTCGATACGGCAAATGCTGGAATCATCGTCACTCAAACATCTTGTTGAAAGAGGCAAGAAAGAGAATCTTCGCCTTACAAATGAGGGTGGGTTTGAAAAACTTCTCGACGTGTAAATCATGAAAAATAAAGAGGCCCGCGAAGTACAAATCAAAGGAAACCGGCTGACCTGCCCGGTTTGTGATGGAACCCAATTCCGGACAAGACGGACACTACTCAATACGCCCGGAGTCACATTTTTTGGGTTCGACTGGCTCAATAAAACCGCCAAAAACTACGTTTGCGACAACTGTAATTACATCTATTGGTTTTATGAAGAGTGAACTGAAAAATCAATAGCAAGCTAATCAAACATAATTCGGATCTTTACACGTTCAATAAGAGAATAATTTCTCCAGGATCACAACTAATCCGAACTTCATGAAGAGACAGCTGCTATCCACCCTATTGATCCTCACCCTTTCCGCTCCCCTGTTTGCACAAAGCACTGATGAGATTAATCAAATGCTTGAAACGGCCCAGCGACTCATGGATGAAACCAAAGAGTCAGAGGCGCTCAGTACATACATGGAGGTCCTGGACCACGATCCTGAAAATTACAAAGCCCTCTGGAACGGCGGTCTGCTGAATTGTGTCATCGGCTTCCGTTATGACGATGAGGATACCCAAAAAGAGTATTTCACCAAAGCGCTAAAACTTGCCCAAAAAGGCGTTGATCTCTATCCAGACAGCGTGGATCCGAGGTATGTGGTGGCAGTGGCAAAAGGGCGGCTGGCTGATGTTGTGGGCACGCGGGAAAGGATCAGGCTCTCCCATGAAATTGAAGAATCCGTACGTAAAGCGCTCGAGATCGATCCGGATCACGCTCCTTCACTGCATCTCTATGGCGTCTGGAATTCAGAGGTGGCAAATCTCTCTCGCGGTGAGCGATTCGCGGCCCGGTTCATCTCGCGCGGTCTCCCAAACGGTTCAAACGAAAAAGCAGAAAAACTGCTCAAAAAAGCGGTTGAACAGGATCCAGATAATATCCTGATCAGGCTCGATCTGGCGCGCCACTATATCCGGATTGATGAGGAGAGCAGCGCAATTCCCTGGCTGGAAGACCTGCTGGATATGGAACCGGCCACCAAAGATGATCCCGACTATCTTGCTACGGCAAGAGAACTGCTTGAGGAGTTGAGGTAGATCTTGCGCTCGTGTTATTAGTTATATGTGAATTGGTTATTAGTAAAAAAGTGAAAGGTGAAAGGTGAAAAGTGAAAAGTGAGATTTTCGGACGTCCCTATTCGGGACTGGCAATGCGGGGTTATGAGGAGCAGTCAACCCAACAGTTCCAAGTTGGGTGATTCCATAGAAACAATGTACCTGATTAAAGGGTTTGATGGACGTAGACCGTGGATTAATTTGCGTGTAAATTCAGGCATTTGGAATGCAACCGAATAAGTTTTGAAGAGACGTCAGAATATAGCCCCACAGTTCACTGTGGGGTATCTGGGTAGCGTAAAGTCAAGGTAAGTCCCGGGCAGGAACGGCCCGCGGAACTCAGGAAAAAATCCGCAGGCTCTATTCTCTGTACCCGCACCTGTTAGAAGTTTGAAAATAGTATCAATGGAAATAGTGGTCTATATAGCCAAAA
>CAZKIZ010000221.1:0-4068 GCA_964552935.1 uncultured Rhodohalobacter sp.
CAGGCTTTCAGCCTGAGATTTTAAGCGTTAACCCGTTTAGGGACCAGTCAAAATCAAAAAAATGTATTATCAGCTTTTTAGTTTCGTTGATTTTAGAATTTCCTCACAGCTCTCTCTGTAGCTTCAGTTTAATAAAATTCAGGCATCTATGCAGCAGGTTGTCACCTTATTTAGGTACCATCAGGTAGAGATATTGATTGTCAAAGGGTGTCATTTATTCCGTGACTACACAGGCTGAAAGCCTGACCCAACACAGCCTGGGGCACTCGCCCCAGGTGTACGCGGTAATTGTAGACCGGTCAGGCTGAAAGCCTGAAATAGAAGATGTCAACTCTTTCCCAAATATTTCTGTAAGGATAACACAGTTTTTGGCTCATACTATCAACTAATAAATAATCAAACCACGATTATGAGCCAATCTTTATCTGTTCAATACACTCACGCAACGTTTAGTACAAAGGGGCGAAAGCACTGGATTAACGACCAAATCAGGGATGACCTACACGCATATCTGGCTACGATTCTTAAGAATCTCAACAGCCCGGCCCTAATCATAAACTCCATGCCTGATCATATACATCTGTTATTTCGGTTTGCAAAAACGATAACTGTCGCAGATATAATGGAGGAGGTTAAAAAAACTCATCGAAATGGATGAAAGTTCAGCCGAATGGGTACTCCTCATTTTATTGGCAGCGGGGATATGGGGCTTTTTCTGTGAGTGGCTCTCACCTGGATGTTGTCACCAGGTATATTGCAAATCAGCAGGAGCATCACAAGAAGATGACATACCGGGAAGAGGTTGAACGCTTGATGAAAAAATACAATGTGAATGAGTATGATCCAGAATATTATTGGGATTGATTACTGAATCGAATCGACTATGGATTCTTTGAAGGATTCGGGCTGTTGCAGGCCGTCAGCCTGCCCTTGTGATTACAATCACATTCACCCAGGGCGTTGGCCTGGGCTGTGATATTTCAGGCTTTCAGCCTGAATCTTTGGGAATGCATCGCTGTGGGCATTGTATCTGAGCTGTGTCGTCACTCGCTCCGGAACAGAGCTCTTGACAAGATGCATAGTACCTGCCACCAATCCGCGACTCTTCAAGGAACCTCACTTCGTTCGGCGCGCTTGAAGGTTGCTTGCCCACCTACTTCTTCGCCAGCCTCTTCAACTCGCTTAATAACAGCAGCGCCTCAATCGGGGTCATTCGTTCGGGGTCGCTGGCGTCGAGCTTGTTGAGGAGGGTTTCCACATTGGGATCTATCTGAGAGCCGAAGAGTGTCATCTGCGGCATCTGTTCTTGCTTCTGCAGGTTTTGAGTGGCCTGTTTCGCGGCTCTCTTTTTGGTGGCCGTCTGCTGCACGGCTCCGTTCCCTTTTCCGTTGCTGGCGTCGTGACTCACATCCAGTGAGTGGCTCTCCAGGTTCGATAGAATCTCCTTGGCGCGTTCAATCACCACCGGTGGCAGGCCGGCCATATTTGCAACCTGGATGCCGTAGCTGTGATCGGCCCCGCCGCGGACCAGTTTCCTGAGGAAAATCACCTTGCCATCATGCTCTTTCACCTGCACGCTGTAATTTTTGATCCGTTCGTAGCGGCTCTCCAGCTCGTTCAGCTCGTGGTAGTGAGTGGCGAAAAGTGTTTTGGCGGCCACCTCCGGTTTGTTGTGCAGGTATTCGGAGAGCGACCACGCAATGCTCAGCCCGTCGAACGTGCTGGTGCCGCGGCCCACTTCATCCAGCAGAATCAGCGATTTAGGCGTGGCGTTGTTCAGAATATTGGCCGCCTCGTTCATCTCCACCAGGAAGGTACTTTCGCCGGCCGCCAGGTTATCGGAGGCGCCCACGCGTGTAAAGATCTTATCCACCATCCCTATAGTAGCTTCCTCCGCCGGCACAAAACAGCCGATTTGCGCCATCAGAGCCAGAAGCCCCACCTGCCGCAGGATCACGCTTTTACCCGCCATGTTCGGGCCGGTAATCATCAGTATCTGGTGCTCGGTGTTGTCGAGGTAGATATCGTTCGGGATAAACGGCTCGCCGGCTCCCAGTGTTTTTTCTACCACCGGGTGACGCGTTTTTTTCGCGTCAATCACATCGCCGGAGTTGACTTCCGGACGGGTGTAGTTATTGCGGAACGACATCTCAGCAAAACTCTGCAGGCAGTCGAGGTCAGCAAGGGCTGCGGCTATCTGTTGAATCTCATCGGCAAATTCCGCTACGTAAAGGCGCAGCTCCTCAAACAGCTCACCCTCAAGCGTTTTGCTGCGGTCTTCAGCGGAGAGCACTTTCTCTTCCACCTCTTTCAGTTCAGGCGTAATATATCGCTCTGAGTTGACCAGTGTCTGCTTGCGGATAAAATGCTCGGGTACTTTATCCTTATGCGTGTTGGTCACCTCAATATAGTATCCAAATACCTTGTTGTAACCGATCTTCAGCGACGGGATACCGGCCTCTTTGGAGAGCTTATCTTTAATCCGCGCAATATACTGTTTTCCATTTCGGGCGATCTCCCGCAGCTCGTCCAGGTTTTCATCAAACCCATCGTTAAAGATTCCGCCATCGCGGATACTGGCCGGTGGATCCTCTTTGATCGCCTTTTCGATGCGGTCCTGCAGATCTACCATCAGCTTCAGGCGATCGTTGACATCAGAAATCAGCTCGTTCTCCATTTGTGCAATTTGCATCTTCACGCGTGGAATTTGCGCAAGTGACAGCTGCAGCTGCTTAAGGTCCCGCGCGTTGGTCCGCCCTACGCTGATTCGGCTGATGAGCCGCTCCAGATCGCCAATCTGCTTCAGCTCCTCGCGGAGATCGTCCCGGCGGTTGTGCTGATCCAGCAAAATCTGTACTGCATCCAGTCTCTGGTTGATCGGCTTCACCTGTTTGAGCGGACGCATGATCCATTTTCTCAAAAGTCGGCCGCCCATCGCCGTGCAGGTATCGTCTAAGATCGACACGAGCGTACCTTCCGATCCACCCTCCTGCATACTGGCGGTCAGCTCCAGGTTCCGTTTAGTGGATCCGTCGAGGGCCATGTAGTCCGCATTTTCATAGGCGTAGAGTCGCCGCAGATGGCCAAGTGAAGATTTTTGTGTCTCCTGCATATAGTGCAGCAGTGATCCGGCCGCTATATGGGCGATCTCCAGCTCCTCCACGCCAAACCCCTTCAGTGAGTGGGTTTTAAAGTGCTCGGTGAGCTGCTCGTATCCATACTGGCCCTCATAAACCCAGTCGTCAATAAAGGTGATATTGTAGCCCGACAAGATATCGGGCACTTTGTTCTTGAACGACTGCTGCAGCAAAACTTCCGAGGGCTGCAGCGACTGCATCAGCGTGTCGAGACTCGCTTTGGAGACCTGGCTGAGGGCAAACTCGCCGGTGGAGATATCGGAAAACGCCACCCCGGCCGTTCCGCCCGCCTGGTGGACCGACACGATATAGTTGTTGCGCTTATGCTCCAGCAATTTTTCCGACATGGTTACTCCCGGCGTGGTGATCTCAGTCACCTCCCGGTTTACAATTTTACGTCCGGCATCCTTCGCCTCTTCGGGATTTTCGGTCTGTTCGCAGATCGCCACGCGGTAGCCGCGCTTCACCAGTTTAGGAAGGTAGGTGTCGAGCGCATGGTATGGAAAACCGGCCAGGGGAGTCTGGTCGCCGCCGTTATTCCGTTTGGTAAGCGTAATACCGAGCTCCTTGCTGATTAGCACGGCATCGTCGGAAAAGGTCTCGTAAAAATCACCCACGCGGAATAGCAAAATAGTACCGGGATGCTTCTCTTTCACGTCAAAATATTGCCGCATCAGCGGCGTATGCTTCTTCTTTTTTGCCATAAATAGTTTTGAGATTGTCAGCTGCGGATCGACTGTTTGGCTGCCGGTTAAAGATATTGAAAATTTGGGAGTATTGTACATGTAGCCCGAAGGTCCTCCTTCGAGAAGTTTGGTTGCTACTCAGTGTCCATGAACTATATATAGGTCATCCATTACATAATAAAGAATACTCCCCGAATGAATTATGATCTCCTTACGTAGCTTTCGAAGCGGGAGCTTCGAGTTAC
>CAZKIZ010000221.1:4168-6120 GCA_964552935.1 uncultured Rhodohalobacter sp.
GGAGCTTCGAGTTACTTATTTGTATTAAAAGCCGCATAGCGTATTTTGTAAATCTATGCTGGATCATCGTTGGAAGAAATTTAAAGAGTATTGGGTTCTTGTTGGGCGGCTGGCGTTAAAGAAAGATATTTTCTTTAATGCATCGGCCATCACCTTTAACCTGTTTCTTTGTGCCATACCGTTTACCCTTATTCTTGTTTCAATCATTGGCTATGTGCTGACAATTGAAACGGCTTTTGAAGAGGTTATTCGTTACGCAAGGGAACTGTTTCCGGAGTTTAGTTTCGAAACGGACGGAGGAGAGGTCTTTGAGGGAGTGGTTACCCTGGAATCTCTGCTCATGCCACTCGTAGAGGCGAGAAGAATATTTGGGATAGTGGGTATCATCGTACTTATGGTATTTGCACAGGGGCTTTTCCACTCCCTGAAACATGTGCTGTTTGAGGTTTATGACATCGAAGAGCGAAAGCATCCCATTCTTGAGCTGGTCTATAACTTTTTCACCTTTGGTGTGGTTGGAGGCGTGTTTCTTTTTTTTACGATTGCAATTTCACTGCTGTCTCTTTACCCGCTCAACTCCATAGCTCTGCCGATGACCGACCGGGTTATTGAGCTGGGCTGGATCAGCGATCTGCTTACGTTTATTGTACCGGTCCTGTTCACTCCGCTGCTTTTTTACGTGATCTACAGGTATATCAGCGAAAAGCGGATGACCCGCAAGGTGGCGCTGCTCTCCGCGCTTACCTACACGTTTTTGTTTGAGGCGGCAAAATATGGAATCGGCATTTATCTGAGCTACGCATTTACGGCCTACCGATATTTTTACCAGGGATATACAATTCTGATTATCATCGGAATCTGGGTTTTTTATGCCGCTGCTCTTTTCGTGATAACCGCAATTCTCGCCCGTGCCTACCAGGACACATTTGAGGAGGATCGCCCGTCTATTGAACAGAATCCTTATACCGCAATTTCCTGATGCCATCCAATCGAACCATTCTCACACCCGATTTTTATAGCCGTACTGATGTAGTGCAAATCAGCAGAGAACTGCTCGGCTGTCTGCTCTGCACGGAGATTGATGGGGAGTTTACATCAGGACTGATTACGGAAACCGAGGCGTACTGCGGCAGAAATGATAAAGCGTGCCACGCGAATAACAACACGCGAACCGATCGAACGGAGGTGATGTACGGCCCGCCCGGCCACAGCTATATTTATCTATGCTATGGGATTCACCATCTGTTTAATGTGGTTACCAATCAACGAGAGCTGGCCGATGCGGTGCTTGTTCGCGGCATAAAGCCGATAGATGGCATAGAGACTATGAAACGGCGCAGGGGCATGGAGTCCATGAAAAATCTTACCAACGGTCCGGGAAAACTGTCGCAGGCTCTTGCGATAAACAGGAAGATGAGCGGCTGTTCGCTTTTAGAACCGCCAATTTGGATTGAAAGCAGTCAGTTTAACATAAAGGATGAGCATATTACACCATCAACCCGGATTGGAGTAGACTATGCGGGCGATGATGCGCTTCGGGAGTGGAGGTTTACGGTGAATCCGGCGCTGTTATAAATTTGTGAAAGATAGTTTAATGTTTAACGAAACGTTTGTCTTGTTTGGTCTGTTACTTCACTCATGACATTTAAAAACAAACAAAAACGAGGAAACAACATGTTAAATAGAATTACAACTTTAATGGTAACTCTGCTCTTTACATTCGCAGGGCTTGCTTTGGCTAACGACAATAACGCAGAAGATGTGCGATCAACAGAGTGGCAGATCGACAGAGCGCACAGCGCGATAAACTTTACGATCAACCACTTCTTTACCCCGGTCGATGGTACATTTGAAGATTACGAAGCAACCGTCATGTTCAACCCTGAAGATCTGGAAGGAAGCATGCTTGATGTAACTATTCCTGTAGCAAGTGTAAATACAAGAAATGATCG
>CAZKIZ010000222.1:0-1081 GCA_964552935.1 uncultured Rhodohalobacter sp.
AAATCGGGTAACTCTACCAGACAGCCGAAGAGATTTTGGCAGAAGGGTTTCTTATCGAACCAGCATGAATTTTTTATTCAGAACTTCACTTCCGGAGTAGATTCTCGCAAAATAGACTCCGCTTGGATATCCGCTGAGTGAGAATTCCGCGGCCCTGTTATTTACATCGGTACGATGGAGGAGCTGCCCTGTAATAGAATAAATGTCCACACGGTCGACGGTTGCTGTTGAGCTGATGGTAAAACGCCCTTGCGTAGGATTTGGGTAGAGTCTTACGAAACCGGAGCCCGTGGGGGTTCCGCTGATATCAAGCATAACCGTTACGGGTTCTGACTGGTGTGATCCAGCTCTCACTCGATAGGTGAAGCTGTCCTCACCTGAGCGCCCTTCATCCGGGCTGTAAACAAAGCTTCCGTCCGGTTTCAGATCTATCAAACCAAATGCGGGTGTCGTTACAATGGAGGCGGCCATCGGGCTTCCGTCCAGGGAAAGGTCGTTGCTTAGTACCCCTTGTTCCGCTGATATAACCGTATGGGTGCCGGTGTTAACCACGAAACGATCTGCAACCGCAACAGGATTTCCGGGTAGAGAGGGCAGCCGCTCTTTCATCACGACGTAACTCTCTTTTATATACTCTTCTGCCTCAAGAGCGTGATTCCAGTTCTGCCACATATGCCGTTCTGATGTCTCTGCAAAAAAATCGTTGTACGCAATTGCAACGCTCAGTCCGTCCGATATCCTGGTTTCTGTTTGAGGTGTATTGCGGTCATCGTGTATCACTTCTGCCCGGCTGGGATCAATCACGTTCAAAAGAGTCCACGGCAGCCGAATCTCAATTTTATCATCATAAAGCCGCACTGCATCCAAACTGCTTTTTGGAAGATCGAGCCTGTTCACCTGCATACTGCCTATGTACTGAACCTCATTTTCGAACTGATTGTTTTTCCATCGCACAATTTTCCAGGGAGCTCCATCGGTAGCTGTTGACCTGTACTGCTGTTCGGGAGCTGACTGATTGTGCCACATACCAAACAGATCGTAAGCTTCTGTGACGTAGAGCTCAGCGTTATAATTGGTAATC
>CAZKIZ010000222.1:1091-6111 GCA_964552935.1 uncultured Rhodohalobacter sp.
CCCTGTTTTGTACAGAGTGCCCCGAGGGCAGAATGGATTCACCGAGCCCGGCATCATACATGTCTAATCCTACCCATAACGTATCCAACACGGACAGATGCTGTTGGGTGTTCAGCGTCAATTTCAGGTAGGCAAAGTCGGAGCCGGCTTCAATTCCGGTTACGGGACAATCGCTGCAAAACTCTTTCCAAACCCGCATTCCAGCATCTGCCTTTTTGTAACCAAGCAGTCCGTAGTTCTGTTCTGCCGCGGTTACATTGTGCCAAATGATGCGCCGGTCGGGGTTGAAATCGACAGGGTCGGTAATCCAGGTACGTTTAAACCACTCATCAATCCACGAAAACTGCAGACCGCCGCCACCGCTTGCCATGTCGATATTTTGCAGCATCCGGATGCTGTGTTCTCCCTGCGATTTTTCGTCATGCCCGCCGTGATGAATTCCGTTATGCGCATAGTGGGCGATCCCCCAGCTGGAGGGTGCACCGAACTCTGCAATGATGAGCGGAGTGGTCTTGTAGTGTTCTTTGAGGAAGGTCAGGTATCCGAGATAGCTGTTCTGGCCCAGGTGATCAGAAAATGGAGTGTATTTTGGATCACGGCTGATATAATCCGGGTAGTATGGATAGGCGTGATAGCTGATGAAAAATCCCGCTTTGGCGCGGCTGTAATCAACCTTGGAGAGATCCACTGATGCACTTACTTCATACTCGTTTGCTTCGCCGGGATGTTCAAGCGGATCGAGTGACGGCCAGCTCGAAAAACTCACTGGCCGCTGTGTGCCGTAATTGATCTCTTCAAACGAGACTAGATTATCGAGTCTTTCCGTAATCCACGATTCAGAGGCTCCGGCATCTTCAATGGAAAAATAGGATCCGTGATATGAGGTTATTTCGGGGTGAGTCTGGTCGGTATGAAGAATTTCGGGCGGATGAACTTCGCGCCCGATAATGTATCCGATCATCCACTCAGAGGTGTCAACGGAGTAGGTTCCGTACGCCTTTCCCTGTCGCTCCGGAATCACGGCATTTCCATGAACGCTGTTTACATTGTCCTCAATCTCCTGATCAAAAAGCTGAGTAAGCGAGTAGAGATCATCATCATAGCCGGGTATGGTCTCCTCAAGCCACACACCCTGAAAGTAGTAGAGCGGATGGTTCGGGTTTTTTCGGTTAAAATCTGATAGTGCCTCGTAGAACCGCGGAAAATGAAGGGTGTAGAGCCGGATGGTGTTGAATCCCGCATCACGAATGAGCTGAAGCCAGCGGTCATAATCTTCGCGGGTTGCGGCAAGCTGGCCCGGGAAAGTTCCGGGCAGAGCCACCCCAAGGTTTACTCCTTTGATGAACAGCGGCACATGGTTATCACCATTCCAAACGGTGATATGGGTTGTATCGGTAGAGAAGGGATAAATCTCCTGTGCTTCAACAGGCTGGCTGAATAGGACAAAAATTAAACTACAAAAAGCGGCTGCCGATAGGATTTTGTAGTTGGTTACTGCTTTCTTAAAAGAATAATCTGTGCGGCTCATTTATGTGTCAGAACTCTCATTGCAAGATGGTAGAGGTTCTGTTATCGGCAGAAGACTGAGGCAGCATTAACTTGTTTGCAACTCCGGTTGAATGATAAATTCGAGTGTTTATCCGAGCCGGCTACTCATCGTTTAACAGCCTGAAGAGTATATAAAGTTGCCCCGTGTGATACGAAGTGTGTTCGATAATCAGCTGCGCCTGACGAAAGAGATTGTGTTCCGGATTCCCTGGGAATGGTTTCATCAGATCGCTGGATTTGTCCTGGAGGAGCCTGCAAAAAGCTTCTCTCTCATTAAAATAATCTCCAACCAGATTTTCCCACTCGTGTTCGTTCGCCGGCGCTTTCTGATCGGGCCAGTAATCATCCGGCCACTTTGGGGCTTTGTAGCTGTTGCTCTGGCAGTATTCAAGAATATCGAGCTGTGCGAACCGGATATGCCATAGAAGCTGGTAGAACGAATAGGGCAGGTTTTCCGGCACAACTCCCAGTTTATCAAATGGCAGTCTGTCGATCACGTTGTCTAAGGGAGCATACGCCTGTCCACCTTTGATATGATCAATGAGCCGGTTTCGAAGCTGGTTATCATCATTCAGCGGGTTATTCTGGGTCATGGTATCCTGCGTTTTAATTTGGGTTATCAACCGTAAAATAAAGTTTGTCCGGGTAAACAATGTAATACCTTTTCATACTCCAGGCACAAGATCGGGTTGATTCCCGTTATTTATTGATCAATATTTAGGCTTTAAAATAGCCCGACCCGGTAACCGGAACCGTATGGTATCATGAAGGATTGGCTTCAATCTATTTTTAAAATTTCTGAATGGATCACCACTTACAGCAAGAGCGATTTTTCTGGTGATCTGAAGGCGGGAGCAACAGCGGGTATTATGCTGATTCCCCAGGGCATGGCCTATGCGGTAATTGCCGGGGTTCCTCCGATCTACGGTCTCTATGCGGGCGTTATTCCGCTTTTGATCTTCCCCCTTTTCACCAGTTCCAGGCATCTGTCGGTAGGGCCGGTTGCCATCGATATGCTTGTGGTTGCGGCCGGTATTGGCGCCGTTACGGTCAGCCTTGGCACAGATGCAATAGGCCTGGTTATACTCCTCACGATGATGACGGGGATACTGCAGTTTCTGATGGGGGCGTTCAGGCTTGGGAGCCTATTTAATATCTTTTCCCGTCCGGTCATCACCGGGTTTATTATGGCTGCACCGATTATCATTACGCTGACTCAGCTCGATAACCTGTTTGGAGTGGAGCTGAGCGGGACTCAAAACGTCATTTTTGTCTTACTAGAATTTTTCAGTGCCATAGATACAGTACATATGGCTACGCTATTCTGGGGGATTTCTGCCATTGGAGTGCTCCTGCTGTTCAAGAAATTATCACCCTCGCTACCCGGATCCGTCATACTGCTGATCGCGGGAACGGCAGTCGCCTGGTTCACGAGTATCGAAAGCCAGGAGGTCGATATTGTTGGTTCTATACCGGGCGGCCTGCCCCCGATAACATTTCCGGATATGAGCTACACCTCGTTTACCGCGCTGATTCCCGCAGCGCTGACCCTTGCGCTGGTTCAGTTTATGACGATCACCTCTCTGGGGCAGATTTTTGCAAAACGCCACGGCTACATAGCAGACTCAAACCAGGAGCTGATCTCAATCGGCTCGGCAAATTTTGCGGGGAGCCTCTTTAGCTCATTGCCGGTATCGGCAAGCTTTTCCCGATCCGCAGCATCCGAAGAGGCAGGTGCCAAAACGGCGATGACGAATATTTTTGCGGCGATCATTATCATATCGACTCTATTATTTCTGACCCCGGTATTTTACTACCTGCCGATGCCAATTCTGGCGGCTATCATCGTCGTGTCGGTTTTTGGACTGATCGATATTGAAGAGGCTAAATTCCTGGCGCGGACCAAAAAAAGCGAGGGCGGGATCGCCGTGTTTACCTTCATATCAACGCTTTTAATAGGCATTCAGGAGGGAATACTGCTGGGAGTGGGCGCCTCCATGCTTTTGATGGTCTACAGGTCCAGCAGGCCGAATATTGCAGAACTTGGATTGATGCCTCACACACAATCGTACAAAAATCTTGAAAGAAACTCAGAAGCGGTACAGATCAGGGGAATTCTGCTGCTGCGCCTCGACGCCTCATTTTCGTTTATGAATGCGGAATTTTTCAGAGATTTTATTCTCAGGAAAAGTGAAGCTCAAAATAAAGAGACGAAATATGTGATTATAGACGGCAGCAGTATCAATATTATGGATACCACAGCGATTGATTCGATTGTATCGATTATCAAAATACTGCATAAATGGGACATGGAGCTCTACCTTGCGGGATTAAAAGGGCCGGTGCGCGATATTGTTGCCAGGTCTGGCCTGGATGAGTATCTCGGCAAGGATCACTTCTGCAGAACACCCCACGAGGCGGTAAAAAAGATATTGAGTATAATGGATGAGAAAGACGACGGCGACCGATCAGGTGAGTATGATGATTTGAGTAAACCGTGAGTATCGCGTTCTGCAGAAACCTTTCCACACCGGGTGTAAATAACCTCTCTTCTTGAATTGATCTTAACTTTTCTATGAATGAGAGCAAATTCGTAAATTATTTCGTGTCTAATATCATTTCATCTTACTGATAGCGACTGCATGAGGGCTTTGCGCCGCAGGCATCCCTCCGGGGCATTACTACTTGTCTGCAAGGTGTTTCTTCGGGCTGAAGGCTTAGTGCCTGTTCATGCCACTCATCAGCCGGTAACATCAGCCGACAGATGGGTATTTTCCAAAGGGACTCCAAAATCGCGAAGCCTACTCTATTTTTATGTGCTGATATCATGAAGTCACCAGCCGATACGTTTTAATTTCATGAGGGCTAAAATCACCGGCAAATTTATTATCGGCAACCTCGCCGGCGCGCTCTTCAACCCACTCCTCGAACAGAGAGCTCTCGCAATAGCGGCTGAGCCCGAGTTCAAACTCAAACTGTGTGGACTGCGGCACATCAGTAACATTGTAGCATCTTAAAACGATATCCCTGCCGTCTTCAGCCCGCTTTATTGCCGAGAGCAAAATATTTGGATTCTCAATCTTAACGATAGAAAGTTCGCGTTTAATGTCCCCGCTTTCCGGCAGATTATCAAGATGAGGCATCTCCCTGGCCATTGGCGGATGCGAAAAGAGTTTTGCGGATTGGATCATTTCAGAGCTGTCGCCACTCGCAATACCCCAGCAGAGATCCGCCTTCAGATTGCGCTTGCACTGTGCACCGGGTGTTTCGATCGACGGACCCGCCTGGGGCCGCCTGATTTTTCCATTTGCTACGGACAAGTAGCCCACGCTTCTGTGCAGCGTAACGGCAATCGCACTCTTTCCGTCCAGGTTCATGAGCTCATACTCATGCAACCCTCTGTTAGCAACAAAGCTGTAAATTCCGGCCTCTTTTGTGTAGCAGAAATCCCCCTGGTAGTGCGTGGTATAGT
>CAZKIZ010000223.1:0-3104 GCA_964552935.1 uncultured Rhodohalobacter sp.
TGATGCTCAAACCCAAAGTACTTCCCGGTTCGGCCGTTTCCGCACTGAACTTCATCAAAAAAGAGCAGAGCGTTGTGCTTGTCACACAGTTCGCGGGCTCTTCGAAGGTAGTCTCCACTCACCTCATGAATGCCGCCTTCACCCTGAATCGGCTCACACGCAAACGCAATTGTATCGTCATTAATCTCATTTTTGAGCGCTTCAATGTCGTTGAACGGAATGGTTTTGAAGCCGGATGGAATAGGGGCGAACCCTTTTCGGTATTTTTCCTTGCCCAGTGCAATGGCGGCGAGAGAACGTCCGTGAAAACCACGCTCAACGGCAATGATTTCGCCTTTTTTACCGTGATTGTTTCCGAATTTACGGGCAATTTTCAGGGATGCTTCCAGCGCTTCCACGCCGCTGTTGCAGAAAAAGACTCGCTGCAGGCCTGATAGTTCTGAAAGAAGCTTTGCGAGATCACTTTGCGGCTTGGTGTAGAAAAAATTGGATGGGTGGATCAGTTTTTCGGCCTGATCCTGAATCGCCTTTACCACATTAGGGTGGCAGTGGCCGGTGTTGTTTACCGCAATTCCGGCCAGCATGTCGAGATATTCATTGCCCTCATAATCCCAAACCAAGGCACCTTTTCCTCTTTCAAGCGTGATAGGATATCGCCTGTAGATTGGTAAATGGTGCTTATGTTCAATGTTTTTAGCCTGCTCGGAAATTTCTACTGGATTCATTGACGGTTGTAATAAATTTAAAAATTGATTCCTGTTAAGATAACAAATTGTTTTCTATAGATATAGAATGATTGATATGCTTTAGAACTCCGTCTGCACGCTGTATTTGCGGGCTGACGGATATCGATCTTAGCATAAAATGGGATGCCATGTCTTCGGACTGCTTAAACTTGATACGCTGAGCGGGGACTTCGCGTTACTTTATCAGCGCAAGGCCAATGCGGCCGCGTTCGATGTCAATATTTTTGATCTCCACGCTGATAATATCTCCAACGGATACTACGTCATGGGGATTTTCAATCCTGCGCCGGCCGCTGCTCATCTGCGAGATATGCAGCAAGCCATCCTGCTTCACGCCAAGATCAACAAATGCCCCGAAATCGACTACATTACGAACCGTTCCTTCCAGCTTCATACCGGGCGTCAGGTCCTCCATCTTTAGCACATCTTGCCGCAGCAGTGGTTTAGGCAGTGATTCCCGCGGATCGCGCCCCGGCTTCTGCAGGTTTTCGATAATCAGTTCGAGCGTCGGCTCACCTACACCCAGCTGTTCCGCTACCTGCCTGACATTCACGTTCTTAAATGCAGACTCAATCTTCTCTTTCTGGTCAGAAAGTTTATCAACATCAATACCGAAGAGATTGCACAGTTTTTCCGTTGCTTCGTAGCTCTCCGGGTGGATGGCTGTGTTATCGAGTGGGTGAGGACCATCGGGGATGCGCATAAATCCTGCCGACTGTTGAAACCTGAATTCCCCCACTCCGCTGATATCTTTCAGCTCTTCGCGGCTTTTAAAACGCCCTTTGCTGTCGCGGTGATCCACAATGTTCTTCGCCACTTTACGACTAAGCCCGGAAACGTGCGTCAGCAGGGATGAACTTGCGGTGTTCAGGTTGATGCCCACTTCGTTCACGCAGCTCTCCACAACATCGTCGAGCTTTTTAGCAAGCTGCACCTGGTTGATATCGTGCTGGTAGAGGCCAACCCCAATCGACTTCGGGTCAATCTTTACCAGCTCAGCCAGTGGATCCTGAACCCGGCGTGCAATCGAAATGTTGCCGCGTTGTGCAGCATCGAGGTCGGGAAACTCCTCTCGCGCTACTGCTGAAGCAGAGTAGACCGACGCGCCCGCCTCACTGATAATCAGGTAGTGGAGATCTTCATCAGGATGGACCTCTTTACGATCCTGAATCAGGTCGGCCACAAACTGCTCCGTCTCCCGGCTGCCGGTCCCGTTGCCAATCGCGATGAGTGTTACGCCAAACTGATCAATCATTTTGTTGACCACTTTTGCACTCTCCTCAATCTTTTTCTGCGGAGGAGTAGGGTAGATGGTCGTCCCCGTCTGGTATTTTCCAATCGGATCGATCACCGCAACTTTGCAGCCGGTCCGGAATGCGGGGTCAATTCCCATTACCACCTGGTTCTTTAGCGGCGGCTGAAGCAGCAGGTTCTTCAGGTTTGTGGCAAAGGTTTCAATGGCGTGCTGATCCGCGGCATCCGTCAGATCGTTTCGCAGCTCCCGTTCCAGCGACGGCAGCATCAGCCGTTTGTAAGAATCTTCAACAGCGTCCTGCAGGTAGGGTATAAAAATGGAGGCGTCGTTGGTGATGACCACGTCATCGAGCTTATCGAGCGTAATCTTTTCCACAAGCTCAAGATTCACAAACAGCACGTTTTCGCGCTCGCCACGGTTGATCGCCAGAACCTGGTGAGGTTTCAGGTGCGATGCACGGCTGCTAAACTCGTAATAGTCCTCAAAGTTGGTCCGTTCATTGATCGCCGGGTTTTTACGCGTAGCGATCACCCCGTGCTCCCTGATGATTTTTCTCAGGGCATCTCTCACCTCCACAGACTCATTGATCCACTCGGCCACGATATCGAGGGAGGTAGTAAGTGCCGTCTCTGCATCCGGCAGCTCATGGTCACTGCTTATATACTCTTTGGCATATTCAAGCGGGTCACCTTTTTCGATCTTCTGTTCCCATATTAGCGTTGCAAGCGGTTCAAGGCCTTTCTCTTTGGCCATGTCGCCCCGGGTTTTACGTTTCTTCTTGTACGGGAGATAGAGATCTTCAAGTGTTTTAAGATCTTTGCACGCTTTGATCTTTTTCTCCAGTTCGGGAGTGAGCTTATCCTGTTCGCTGATCGCCTTCAGAATGGTTTTTTTGCGGTCTTCAAGTGTACGCTGCGTCTCAATCTGATCGCGCACGGCACGCAGCTGCTCTTCATCAAGTCCTCCGGTAGCCTCCTGCCGGTAACGGGCCAGAAACGGAATGGTCGCGCCTTCATCAATAAAATCAGCCACGTTTTTGATCTGTTTGGCAGAGAGCTGAAGATTGTCTGCGATGTGATCAAAAATCTGAGAATCGGTCATGG
>CAZKIZ010000223.1:3114-6064 GCA_964552935.1 uncultured Rhodohalobacter sp.
ATCTTTATCTGTTAAGTAACTTTTAGTTCTTTGGAAAGTTTGGTGGAGGTTGAGATATCCGTACATATCGCGTCATCCCGTGCGCCGACACGGGATCTCCAATCTTCTTTACATGTTTGAAGTAAAGATGGGAGATCCCGGATCAAGTCCGGGATGACTATGTAGGGTTCTGTTTCATCACACATCAACCAAACTTTCCAAAGAACTCTTGCAAATGAATTCGTTTACAGTTTCATAAAATAACCATAAACATTGATAAACCCTGATGGATTTTAACCCCGATTCACTTCGCAAAGCTGCTGTAGAGGTCGCCTCGATCGGCGGCGATTCCACGCTCAATTTTTTCAAGAAAACGTTCGATCTGACCTTTAAAGAGGATAAGTCGCCCGTAACCAATGCCGACCGAAATGCCGAAAAGCTGATGCGATCTGCAATTAAGAGCCGTTATCCCGGTCATGGAATTATAGGGGAGGAGTTTGGGCGCGAAAACGAGGATGCCGATGTCGTTTGGGTGCTTGATCCCATCGACGGAACACAGTCGTTTATTCACGGAGTTCCCTTTTACACAACGCTGATTGGAATTCTGATTAAAGGAAAACCGGAAGTGGGTGTGATCTATGCACCGGCTCTGAATGAGATGGTTTCTGCCGCAACCGGAACCGGGTGTTATCTGAACCGGGAAAAAGTGAAGGTTCGGGAGTGTGCATCCCTGGATGCAGCAACCTTTTTAACTACGGATCTTGAACACATTTATAAACATAACTTTACAGAACCTTTCGGGAAACTTTTAGATCAAACCCGCCTACACAGAACGTGGGGTGACGCATACGGACACCTGATGGTAGCCACGGGACGGGCTGACATCATGTTCGATCCGATTCTGAACATCTGGGACGCCGCGGCTCTGCTGCCGGTTATCAAAGAGGCGGGCGGCGCATATTTTGATGTTTCCGGCAAAGAGACCATCGAAACGGGAAATGCAATATCCACGAATCCGGCCCTTAAAAAAGACATTTTATCATTCTTTGAATAGTACAATGGTTATGAAAAAACTTATCGTTCTGGTATCCGTCACAATTTCGTTCATATTTGCGCAAACGGGCACTGCACAGCAGTTCGATTACCCCGCCTATCCCAAAATGGATTTGACATATACAAAACTGGAAGCTACACTCGAAATTGACGAGCAGTCACAAATCAGGGGAGATGTGTTGTACTCGGTTCAGTTTAATGTTGGAGTTTCCGATTCAATCCAGATCGACGCAGAGCGAATGGCTGTGGAAGATGTGCTGGTAAATGAGCAAACGATGGACTACGAGTTCAGCGAAGGAAAACTGACAATTTTTCTGGAGGATGAGTTTGAAAGAGGTGACAATACATCCATTAGAATTGTATATACAACAGACCCCGTTTTTGGTGTTTTGCAAAACTACTCAGGCACGATTTTTTCGTCACAACTGCCGCTTTCTACCAGTCATTGGCTCCCTCTGCCCGATCATCCGGGAGTGCGCTTTTCGACTGATATCAGCGTCATTCACCCTTCATCCCGTAAGCTTGTCATGACCGGCCGAAGAGTCAGCAATGAAGTGATTTCGGTTGACCAGGAGAGAACACGATACCGGTCACAATATCCGGTTCCGGCTACGGCTCTCTTTTTTGCCGTAGGCGCGTTCCAAACCAATACGCGCACCATCAACAACACCCGTTATCATATTCATATTGAGCAGCCCAGTGATGCTGAGCTGGATACGTACAGCCTGATGGGGCTTGCTGACGAAATGGTGCAGCAGATGGAAAACAGTACGGGAAGAGAGTATCCGATGGGTGATCTTCACATTTTGATGATGAATGATATTGTGTGGGAAAATCGCACATTCGGCGCCGGTACTGCGCTGGTTGATCTGACTTATTCCGCCGAGGATCAAATTAAGTTTGGGGTAGCCGGGCAGTGGGCCGGGGTCATGCTGCGCGAAATGGAGTGGTCGGAGCCTGAAGCGATTCAGCTTTTGATGGGATACGCCGCCGGTGAACTTGAGCTGGATTCTATTGCCAGGGACTCCATGCAGGAGTGGGATTCTCTATATAAGGGGATCTCATCCGACAATCTGCACAGGTTTCGCTATAAACTGGATACAGACCAAAAACTGAGCAGAGTTTTATCGGAGTCCCTGCCATCCCTTTTTGATGAGGCGGATTATCCGCTCGGCTGGACCGACCTTTCGCGGATCATCTATCGCACAACCGGACAGCCCTATTTTGAGAAGCCCGCTTTTGTGGAACCGGAACCTGAGGAAGAGATGCTCTATTATTACGAGGTACAGGTTCAGCATGATGAAGATGAAAATGAAGTGGTGTTTCGGTTTAACGCAGCCGAAACAGCCGTTGATGAGCTGGTAAGCGTAAACGTTCTTGAATATACATTTAATGAAATGAATGAGCGTGAATTGACATTTACCGGCACAAACGACGAAATTGTGATGAGCGTGCCGGCCGGAATTGAAAATATGGTGCTGAATATTGAGGAGAGAGAGGATATTCGACTGGAAGTTCAAAAACCATTCATGTTTTGGATATATCAGCTCAGAAATGATGAGAACGCTGACCAGAGGAGGGAAGCCGCAGCGGCTCTTCGGGCTTTTTCAGACAATCCCGATCTCCAGCTCGCCCTGATGGATATCATCGAAATGGAATCTGATTCCGGTGTCTATTCAGAAATTGTGCGAACGCTGTCGTATGTAACGGATGGTGCAAGCGGTACGGCACAGCTGTTTTTAGACAGAACCGGCTCCGGTCAGCCCGAAGGCGTAAGGGTTGAAGCGGTCAGGGCCCTTGGATCTTATCCCGGCAACGACATGGTGATAAGCCGTCTGCAATCTGTAATCCGGTCGTCTGACGCTGCTAACTTACGGGAGGAGGCAATACGTTCACTTGCAGCCGTAACAGATTTGGA
>CAZKIZ010000224.1:0-6063 GCA_964552935.1 uncultured Rhodohalobacter sp.
TGGGACATCGGCTACACGCAGCCAAATGGGCGGCTTTCCGGCACAATTACCTCACAGGGCGGCGGCGGAATGCCGGGTACGCGCGTAACGGCAGCGCCAATCGACAACCCGGTGAGATACACAATCTTTGATGGGGAAGGGATGATGGAAATCCCCCACGGTGATCAGCTCAATTTGGGCGGCTCCTTCACCATTGAGGCGATTATTCGGATCGATGAAGGGCTGGATGAAAAACGGTTCGGAATCTATTCAACAAGGTCAGAAAATCAGCCCGGATCTTTTCAGCTTGAGGCCGGGTCGGGCGACGGCGGGAACGGACGCGTTGCCGTTTCATCCCTTAACAGATGGGTGATACAAACTGAAGACGGTGTGATTCAGCCGGGCGCGGATCATCACATTGTTTACCAGCGAACTGGTGATCTGCACAGAATATTTGTGGATGGCGAACTGGTGAAAGAGGAGACTGATGATGTTGAATTTCTGAATAACCATTCCCCGAAAATGATCGGAAGCGGAACCAACAGGGGACAGCTGTTTGAAGGGCGGATCGGCGAAGTTCGCTTGTGGAACCGTTTCAGAACCACGGAGCAGCTGGACCGATATCGCGGAATCCGGCTGACGGGTAGTGAGACAGATTTGATCGGTTACTGGCGCCTCGGCGGAGAGCTGGAAACCGGAGCCGTAGATTGGGCGGGAGCAAATCACGCTTATTACACAAACGGAACAGTGCAGACGGATCCCTCCGATAATCTGCCGGTATGGGGCAGTTTTACCCAAAACGACGGAACGTACGAAATAAGGGGTATCACCTACGGCAGCGGAACTGAGTACAGAGTTCAGCCGGCATTTGGATCGAATGAGTACGACCCTGAATTTCGGAACCGCAACCTCAGAGTTGATCAGCCCACACAATCGCAGATCGATTTTACCGACATCACAACATTTACCGTAAGCGGTACGATACAGTTTGAAGGAACGAGCTGTTTTGCCGCAAACGTCGATATTTATGTGAATAATGTGCTTACATCCACAACCAACGCAGACGGCACCTTTAGTGTGTCGATTCTTCAGAGCGGACAGAACGTGATTCGTCCCGAATTTGGAGAGCATACCTTTGAACCAGCAGAGATTCAGCTGAACGTGCTCTCTGATATTGATGATATTAATTTTGTGAACACACAGCGGCGGATGGTTGATGGCCAGGTAGCCGGCGGGGATTGTCGTTTCTTTATTGGAGAGGGCCTCATCACCGCTACTGGAGAGAATCAATGTTTTACGGAGTCCGCAACAACAGATGGACAGGGAAATTATTCACTTGATCTTCCTGCACTCCCGGGACTGCTGCTCGAAGCGGGAGTACCATCCAATGAAGATATAACTTTCCAGGCGCATGAAATCAGCCTGAGTGATTCCTCCCTTACGGAAGATTTTCTCTACCGTACCGCTCCGCAGATCTCGCTTTCAGGGTTGCCTGCCATCACACCGTGCGGTGCACGCGTCCTGCGCCAGCTCGATAGTTATTTTGTGGAGATCGAAGCGTTTGAAGAGTATGAATCGGGCACCTGTGCGGTGAATAATGGCACGGTTCTGATTCAGAATCAGATTGCTGACCGCGCAGAAACCGACACCCTTTCAATCAGAAATGGGTTTGCGGTATACGACTTTATGGCCGGGAACCCCAACATAGTGGGAGGGGGAAATCGTCCCTATCAGAAACTTCTCTCGATGGAAGTGCAGACCGGCGATGAGCAGGACGGTCAGTATTTCTTCAGCGAGGTGTTCGATGAATGGGCGATTGTAGAGGGACACCGGCCGCGGGAGCAAACCTTCACGACCGTCTCTCCCGAGATTCCGTTTTTCATTCTGCGTGATCCCCCCGGCGACCAGAGCTACAGTTTTCTGTCGGAAGAGCAGAGCGTCTGCCGCACCATGAGCATGTCGATGCTGGCCGGCGCCGGTTCAACCGTTTGGGCGGAAGCAAAACTGGGCACCAAGTTCCAGGCCGGACTGGGTGTCTCAACAGAAACGGAGGTTTGGGCTTCCTTTGGGTCCAGCTTGTCCGTATCTGCAACGCTGATTTCGCAGGAAGAAGTAGAAACCTGCCTGATTACCAGTCAGGAGTTTACCACATCCGACAGTGATGCCTTTATTGGAGAAGATGGTGACCTCTATGTTGGCGCGGCGATGAATATCCTGTATGCGCTGACTGATGTTCTGGAGTATAACCAGGGCGCCTGTCGGGTGGATCTCTCCAAAGATATCGTATTCGGTAACGATGGTTTTGAGACCGAGTATATCTACACGGAAGGTCACATCCGTGATGTGATCATCCCTGACCTGGAACGAATCATAAGCCTGCCCTCCATATCAGCCGATTCCGTTGCTTTTCTGGCCAACCAGGTGGACGTGTGGAGGCAAACCCTCGATCTGAACCGGGAGATCAAAGAGGAAGCGCGCGATCGCGAACCGCTGAACAACTACTCCATTTCGGGCGGTGCCGGGCTGGCCTACTCCATCACCAGCACGGTGAGCGAGACGAAAACGATTGAATACGACCTGGAGATTGAATCAGAAATTGCGTTTGAAGCCGGTGTTGAAATTGCCGGGTCCGGTGTGTCCGGCGGAGCATCTGTCCGGATGCAAGCCGGGTTTGGGGAGTCGCGAACCGTGGCTCGTTCACAGTCAAACACGATCGGGTTCTTCCTGGGGGATGATGATCCGGGAGATTCTTTCAGCGTGAACGTGCTGTCGGATCCCGTATTTGGTACGTTTGTATTTGATCTCGCGGCCGGGGTAAGCAGCTGCCCCTGGGAGCCCGGAACACTTCCGCGTGATGGCGCGCAGCTGACCGCCGAAGAACTGACAAAAGTTGGCGTTCCGGCTGACCGGGAGGCCTCTTTCAGGCTGACGCTCGGTAACAACGGACAGAATAATGAGGCGCGCGAGTACAGGCTGAACGCTATACCGGGCACCAATCCCGATGGAGCCGTTATTCTTGTAAACGGAATACCAATCAGTACGCTGGAGCCTTATGTAATTCCGGACCTTGGATCTCTTGATCAAACGCTGACGGTTCGCAGAGGCCCAACCGCCTTCGACTACGAAAATCTGGGCATTCTGCTCCGTTCCACCTGCGACGCCGCCATCGCAGATACGGTATCCCTGACCGTTCGTTTTGAAAGCTCGTGCAGCCCGATGGAGCTGGCAAATGTTGAGGATGGATGGGTGGTAAATGCTGGCTCAGATAACCGATTGCCGTTTACGGTCAGCGGCTACGACAGGAGCGCATTTAATAATATTCTGCTTCAGTATTCGCCTGCCGGCCAAAATAGCTGGCAGACATCGAGGCTGATATCTGTAAATGATCTGCCCATCAACAGTGCAAACTTGAACTGGGATGTGAGCAACATCGATGACGGTTCCTACGATTTTCGTGTGGCGGTTCAGTGTGATGCCGGTGTGAGTTACACCACACGGTTTACCGGTTCGATCCAGCGGGGCGGACTCCTTGTAGAGGGCCTGCCTCAGCCATCGGACGAAATTCTGAATATCGGTGATGTGATCAGCGTTACCTTTAACCGGCAGCTGAATGAGGCTTCCGTGGGAGATCAAACCACGCTTACCGCCACACTGTTTAACCAGGGCGCTGCTGAGGAGTCGTTCACATTTACCAAAACGCCTGAATGGCTCGAGCCCAGCATTAGCTCGGGAAATCTTCAGCCGGGTGAGCGGCAATTGGTCGCTTTTGTTCCGGACCCAATGCTTGGCTCGGGAATGTACCGGGATACGGTAATTGCAGAAACCTCGCTGGGCAATGAAAACCTGGTCGTGGAGTACGCCATCCAGTGTGAGCCGCCGGCATGGGAGCTGGATGAACAGGCGTTTTCAAACAGCATGAACCTGGTTGCTTCATTCTATGTGGGGGATGTTCCATTCAGCGCAGAAAACGATATCGTGGCTGCATTTGTGGGTGATGAACTGCGGGGAGTTTCACGCGTGGTTCCAACCGTTCCCAACATTCCGGGCGCAACCGGTTATCTTTACACCGGCTTTGTGACGATCTACAGCAACCAGCCATCCGGCGAAACCGTGACGTTTCAGTTATGGGATGCTGCCGCCTGCCGCGTGATGGATGTATCGGATACAATTTCTTTTGAAAATGACGCCATCGTGGGCTCGGCCGACGATCCGGAGAAGTTTACTATTACCGGCGCCATGCTGCAATCGATTACGGTGGCGGAGGGAACCAACTGGATTTCGCTGGGGGTAGAGGCCACAAATATGTCGCTGAATAATGTGTTCTCCAGAACGCGTCCGCGCGAGGGCGATGCGGTAATCGGGCAGACCGGCTTCAACCAGTTTGTTCTCGGAACCGGCTGGGTGGGCACGCTCGATTCACTGGATCCGGGCATCATGTACAAGCTGAAGATAAGCGGTGATTCCAGCGTGGATCTGATCGGGCAGCGCGTTGATGGCGATGACCGGCCAATCAACCTTTCGCAGGGATGGAACTGGCTCGGATATCTGCCGGATGAAGCACTGCCATTAAGTGATGCAGTAGCCTCGCTCACTCACAGCAGCGGAGACGTGATCCGCAGTCAGACCGCGTTTTCGCAGTTCAGCGGGGAGAGCAGCTCGTGGGTTGGCAATCTCAACACGATGAGTCCGGGCGCAGGATATAAGCTCTTCCGGGGCAGCAGTGGTACGCTTACCTATCCCGGCGCAGGTACTGAAAACGCCATTCAAATGGAGATGATGCAGATCGCGTCTGATCCCGGCTGGGAGGTGAATGCCGCCGATTTTGAACAGGGGATGGCCGTTACCGGACGACTCACGCTTGATGGAGATGTGGTAACCGGGCGCGGCACTATTCTTTCCGCATGGGTGGATGGTGAGCTTCGCGGCGTTACGCGGGCGATAAACGTTATGGATCAGTGGCTCTACTTTATGAACGTATATGGACTTCCAAGTGAATCGGAACTTAACGTGGAGTTTCAGGCGTGGGATCCGGTGCTGGGTCTGTATGAGCAGCTGGAGGGCAGTGTAAAGTTTGCGCCCGAATCGGTAGCGGGCACTCCGAGAAACCCGGTGGAGCTGCAGGGGTCCCTGGCTACATCGCTGGATGATGATTCAGACTCGGGAATCCCGGACCGTTTTGAGTTGAGCCAAAACTATCCCAACCCGTTCAACCCGACAACCCGAATCAATTTTGCACTGCCGGAAGCAGCCGATGTTCGTCTGGAAGTCTATAATATCATTGGGCAGCGGGTGGCCGTGCTGGTTAATGAGCAGCGGCAGGCAGGATATCACAACATCATGTTTGATGCATCACACCTGGCAAGCGGCGTCTATCTGTACAGAATCCAGGCGGGATCCTTCACGCAAACGCAAAAGATGATGCTTGTGAAATAGGTGCACCTGAAGGTCAAATTTAAAAAAAAGCTGCGGCGGCGATCAAACCGCGCAGCTTCAAAACACAAGGCTTCGTATGTTTAACAAAATGAAATAAAGCGATTTTACCTTCTCCTAACGGTCTCAATATTTGGCTCTGTTCCGGCCCGAAGATCTGATGCGCGGATCCGCAGTTCTGATCTCTCCGGCAATGCGCTATGGCGTCCGCTCCAGTGCACGGTGATCATCAGCATTTCATCGTCTTGAAGAGAACGAAGAGTGGAGCCATATTCCGTGACCGTTCTGCGGAGCTCTTCATGGAGCCGGTCAATCTGAGCCTGAACTTCTTCATCCGGTAACGTTTCCCGCTCTGCAGCCCGACCGAATAGTTGTCTGTCCAGCTGCAGATCTCTCATCTGACGAGCTGATTCCCTGAGGCTGTCTCTGTATACATCCGCAAGGCTGTCTGCCGAGAGATGTCTGCGGTCTCTGTTAAAGATGCTGTCGAGCCGGGTGGCGATTGGAATCAGTCCATCTCCAATTTCCTCCAACATTCCGGAGAGCCTTACGGCAAGGCTATCCGTCCGGATCTCAATTCCATCAATCGAAAACGCATTTCCGGCTAAGGAAGCATTAATACTGTAATGGATACCCAGCCCCGGCAGGTGTTCC
>CAZKIZ010000225.1:0-6057 GCA_964552935.1 uncultured Rhodohalobacter sp.
GGAATAAAGCGGTTGAAGCAGCCCGATCATTTTGATTTAGAACCCGGCAAGCTGTTTGCTAGTGACCTGATCATCGGTTTTCAGAAAAATGAGGAGCTTCTGGCGGATGACCGGTTCCCTTTTATTGTATCTAATGACGGCATCATCCCACAGAGAGAGCCGCTTGTTGTTCATTTTGAAGTGTACCAGCTCGGGCTGGACGACCGGAACTTCAGCCGTTTTGAAGTTGACTATCAGTTCAGGTCCGTCAGCCGTTTTTTCAATCTTTTTGGCAGATCGGTAGAGGGCATAAGCTCTACACTCTCCTTTGAGCACGACAGCGACCGCTTTGTTGAAAGCCTTGAAATTGAAACCGGCAACCTGGGGCCCGGCGAGTACGATTTAAACATTACGGTTAATGACATGGTAACTGATCAGACCGTGAAACGTACTGTTCGCTTTGAAATCGCAGAAACGGATGAACTGAGTCTGAGCAATTATTAGGTGAAATTTAGCTTTTCCCTTATATTTAAGATTGATCAAAGTATTATATCAATCAATAAGCTCTCACTTCTATGGCAGGACACTCCAAATGGGCCAATATAAAGCACAAGAAGGCTAAAGAAGATGCCAAGCGCTCAAAAGCATTTACCAAACATATTCGTGAAATAACCGTAGCTGCTCGTGTAGGCGGCGGAGATCCTGATGCCAATCCGCGTCTCTCACTGGCGATAGAGAATGCCAAAAAAGTAAATCTGCCTAAAGACAACATCGAGCGGGCTATAAAAAAAGGCACAGGCGAACTGGATGACGGCTCGGGAAATTATGAGGAAGTTACTTATGAGGGGTACGGGCCCGGTGGTATTGCTTTTTTCATCGAAGCGACCAGCAATAATCTGAACCGCACCGTCGGAGAGATTCGCCATATTTTTACCAAGCATGGTGGCAATCTTGGAACCGATGGTTCTGTGGCCTATATGTTTGAGCAGAAAGGATCCATAAAAATTATTGAGTCAGATCTCGACGAAGATGAACTCATGCTGACTGCCATTGATGCCGGCGCCGAAGATGTGATTATTGAAGACGAATATGTTGAAGTCATCACTGCACGGGAAGACCTGTTTGATGTGAGTAAAAATCTTGAAAATGAAGGGATTGAGGTAGAATCAGCCAATCTTATCCGGATACCGGCTACAGAAGTAGCTGCCGATCCCGATACGGCCAGAACCAACCTGAAGATGATGGACATGTTCGACGATAATGATGATGTGTCGGAAATTTTCACAAATATGAAAATGGATGATGAAACGTTAGAACTTGCCGAAGATCAATAATTTCTGGATCAATCACTGTTAACTGTTCTATTAAGCATTCTCTATGAAAACCGTTCTGCTCCTAATTTTTGCTTTTCTTTTTTCAGCATCCTCATTGAATGATGCGAGAAAAGCAAACGATGCGTTTCGCAGCGGCGATTTCGAATCGGCCGTTCAGCTTTATCAGCAGGCAATTGAAAATAATCCCTCTGATGCAAGGCTTCACTTTAACCTTGGCAGTGCTTTGGCAAAAATGGGTGAGGCTGAACAATCAGTAAGAGCGTTTGAAAGAGCTAAAGAGCTGATGGACGATCCCCACCAGCAATCGATGGCCGACTACAACGCCGGCACTCTGCTCTCCGAGTCAGAAATGTATGATGAAGCGATCAACTTTTTCAGAGATGCCCTGCGCAAAAATCCGAACGACCCCGACATCAAACACAACTATGAGATGTCTATCCGGAAACAACAGGAGCAAGAGCAGGATCAGCAGGATGATCAAAACGACGATTCTGAAGAGGACAATGAAGACCAGGATCAGGACCAGCAGCAGGATCAGGACAGTGATGACGAGCAGGACCAGGATCAAGACCAGGACCAGCAGGATGAAGGTGAAGGATCTCCCGAAGATCAGGATCAGCGCGAACACGACCTGCCGCAGCCCGATGAAATCTCGCAGGATGAGGCTGAAAACATCCTGAATGCGCTTGAGCAGCTGGAAAGAGAAATACTTGAAAACAGAAAAAAAGAAGCTGAAGAACCCAGATCATCGAATGATAAAGATTGGTAATCAACCGGCGATTTGCGTCATATTCATCCTGTTTTTACTATCCCTCGTTTCTGTTAGTGAGATTGCTGAGGGACAGGATCTCAGCCTGAGCGCATCGCTATCGGAAACTAAAGTATTTACGGGCGAGCAGTTTACTCTTACTATAGAGGTTCAGAGTTCTGAAACTCACAGTATGCAGCTGCCGCAACTGCCTGATTTTGACGGAGCGAGAGTCATCTCTTCCAACCCCTCACGCAGTACGAGTATCTCCATCGTGAACGGCCGAACAAGCCGCACTACATCCTACATCTACACTCTGATCGCTACCAACACCGGAAACTACACGGTGCCGTCTGTTGCTGTGCAAATTGACGGCGAGCAAAAACGGACGAACTCATTGAATTTTGAAGTTGTAGAGAAAGGGAATCTATCAAGCGGTCGCCCAAGTCATCCCGATATCTTCCTGCAGGTTGAGCTGGATGATGAGCAGCCGGTTACGGGTCAGCAAATTGTGGCCAGCGTTGTTCTCTATTTTAAGCAGGGAATTGAAGTAACCTCGTTTCAGCCCGCCTTTGGGTGGCGAACAGATGGCTTCTGGAAAGAGGAGCTTCAGAATATCTCCCAGCCGCGGGCAGAATCAACAATTTTAGACGGAGTCCGCTACCGTAAAGCCACGCTCCTTCGCTACGCGCTATTTCCATCCAGAAGCGGCTCGATGACACTATCGGAATATGGATTAACTGTGGGGATGCGTACACAGCCGAACCGCAACGATCCGTTTGGCAGCTTTTTTGGATCCGGCACAAACCAGAGACGCGTCAATCTTGAATCGGACCCTCTTGAACTTTCTATAGCTTCACTTCCGCAGCGGGAGGAGTCAATAAACATCAATGCCGTAGGAAATTTTGAAATTTCTCGATCTGTAAATAAAAACAGCGTCGAAACCGGTGAAACTTTTGAACTCAGAACATCGATTAGCGGGGCCGGGAACATCCCGCTTATGCGAAGGCCCGAATATAGTCTGCCCGAAAATCTTGAATCGTTTACGCCCCGCGAAACAAGTGATGTTGAACGAAGAGGCCTCACTATCCGTGGCGAAAGAACGTTTGCAAAGCAGCTGGTAACACGGACTCCCGGAACGGTTCGGATTCCGGCTGAAAGAATTGCTGTATTTAATCCCGAAAACAGATCGTTCAGCTATGTAACTCTGCCGGAACTTACCGTTGATGTAAATCCGGCACCTGCAGCTGTTGCGGGAGCTGATACACAAATCAGCTCCGCTTTGCAGCCGGTTACAGGTTTGGCAGCGTGGCACAGTGCAGAACAGGTCTCTCACTTCAGATCTGCATGGTTCTGGATTTTCCTGGTCCTCCCTTTCCTGGCACTCATTGCGGGGTGGTGGCGGAAACAGTACATCGATAAGCTCGTTGGAGACAGCACCTTCAGACGCTCTGAACTGGCGGAACAGACCGCCCGCGAGCGCCTTGAAAAAGCCAGAGAGGAGCTGCAGAGCGATGAGCAGGCGAAAGAGATTTACAACCTGGTACACAAATCCTTGTCCGGTTTTATCAGCGACAGAGCCGGACTTCCGGAAGCCGGTATGAGCGACAGCGATTTGATTGAAACCGTTGAAAAGAGATCTATAAATGGCCAAACACTCAAATCACTCAAATACCTGCTGGATAAGTGCAACACCATCAGTTTTGCCCCTGCCGGCAGCAAGAGTGATATCCATACCGATATCGAAAAAGCGGAAACCCTCATCAAAGAATTAAAGCGATCGCTGTGAAAGGAGTACAATTACTTTTGATTCTGTTACTGACGCTCGCGGCTACCAGCTTACACGCGCAGCAGAACAGGTTCGATGCAGCAAACGACCTGCTGGAAGATCAGCAGTTTATGGAGGCGATTGATGCATACAGATCCATTGCGGATGACGGCTACGTTTCGGGCGCACTCTGGCTCAATATCGGTGTTTCATATGCGCAGCTCGACAGCCTCGGAAAAGCAAAATACTACCTGATGCGCTCTGCTCAGTTTCCTGAAACTAAACAGATTGCCCGTGAATCTCTGGAAGTTGTAAACAACCGGTTCAGCAGACGCAGTGCGGTACTCCCGCCCTTGCCGTGGGAACAGTTTTTTGAATGGGTTAACAGGAGCCTGGGCATAATCGGACTGGTTGTTGGCGGACTTATTCTGCTAAATTTTGGAGCCGGATTTATTCTCGCCTCCTGGTTCTATCCCGGACAGAAAAAAACCTTCAAATACTTAAGCCTCACTGCCGGAGTATTGGCAGTGTTGTTCCTTGCCGGTTCTCTGTATGTCAACCACCAAAATAACCGGTACGACACCGGGGTAACGGTTGAGCGTCAGTCAACGGTCTACGCTGAACCCAACCCAGACTCAGCTGCCGTAAGTACAGCGTATGAAGGATATACCATGAGGGTGGATCAAAGAGAGAGCCAAAGCGCTGACGGATGGTACTATATCCGCCTGGAAAACGGCCGGTTCGGCTGGATTGATGAGAACGCGATCATGACGTTCTGATTTGCTTCGGTTGTTGGTGATTGGGAAATAGTTATTAGTTATTGGTTGTCAGGTGAATGGTTTGTAGCCAGGAATGTACTACTGAAAACCCAATAACCATTACACCGATAACTAATAAGACAGAGTCTCCCCGATCAAACCAAGGAGCATTAACCTACCCGACAGACGGCAGCTGCAGCCGTCAGCCGGGAGCTCGGGGCTACCGCTCCAGTACTCTCCTCTGTCCCCTGATAACCGCTTTTGCGCGGTCCTTCAGCAGTTCGGTTGAATCCAGAACCATTTGTTCGTTGGTGGGAAAAGGCAGCTCACGACCTCCCACAATTGCCGCATTCTGATCTGACAGGGCCCGCCGGTCACCGCTTAAGGTTCCAAAACGGTTCTCGAATACCCACTCCACAGCCAGATTCTCCGTGCGGATCAGCTGATCCGTTTCCAGCTCATAAATGTCGAGTGAGCCGCCAATAAACGTCGATTTTTGCTGCAGTACTTCAGAGACCTCTGCAGAAACGGTTTTAAAATTCGGAACGCGGATATCATTACCAAGAGAATCCTTTTTCACATTCCCATTACCGTCATACTCATACCGTGTACCATCCTGAATCTCCTTTGAATCTCTGATGATTCGCCGCTCAACAGATTCAGGTGAAAATGATATTTCCCCTATATTCAGAACAAGCAGATAGTCGTACTGAGTGTGGTCATTTTCGTAGGTATCAAAATTTAACCAGCGCGTATTCAGGTCTTTGAGCGATATTTTTGACAGTTCCGTCTGGAAGTAGTCAGGCACGATCACGTTTGAATTGTTCTCTGCTAAGAAGAGTGCGTTATTGAGGCCAAGCTGACGGGTTTCGATAATTTTCCGGTCCACGTCTTCATATCCAGGCAGCAAGTTTGCTGTACGGTTAAACTCTTCCCACGCCATTCTGTACCCGGCTTTGTCTCCCCGGTTCATAAACTCAATTCCGCGCCGGTACGATACCTCCGCGGCAGCAGATTTTGAATCAATAATCGCCTGATCGTAGTTGGTGTAGGTAAACTGGTTTCTTACGCGGGTAGGCAGACGACGAATCCTGTTTTGGCGATGATTCAGCTGTTCATAGAGCTCAAAAATCTCTATCCAGCTCTTTTCGAGGCCTTCCAGTTCGAGGAACTCAATCCGTTCGCGGTCGAACATATTGGCGAGCTCAAACGCCTCTTTCAGGACCTCCAGCTCTTTGGAGTTGCCCGGCTTTTTCTGAAGCTTTTCAGCTGACCTCTCAATTGCACGATCATACTGTCCTCTGTCCAGCATTTTTTGTGATGATGTGCATGAGATTATAAAAAGCGTAAGTATGATGAATACCGCATTAACTTTCATATTGAAATCCACTGAGTTTATAAGTGTCTCACGAACCAACTCTCCAGTTATACGCTGAAACAAGAATTCGGTTCTGTTAAATTTTCATATCT
>CAZKIZ010000226.1:0-6025 GCA_964552935.1 uncultured Rhodohalobacter sp.
AAAAAAATGGTGTTGCCCTGGTTTTGGGCAAGATTAGTAGCTACCAATTCCAGATTCTTCATTGAGGAAAATCCCCTCCCGGTATATAATATCTTTGAAACCCCATTCCTTGACGCTTCTCCACCCGCATAATCATGCTATTGATAGTCAGCCTCTCCCGGAGTTTATTAACTGCGAATCAATTACTTACTCAAACTTAACCTCTATTGAATGACTATGACTAAAAAATTACTTTTTACAGCATTCATCACTTCCCTTCTCACATTATCAATTGCGCACGCCCAGGAAAATGAATCACCTTTACCGATGCAGGAAGGTTCGAAAGCTTTGCAATTTCAAATTTCGGACAATTTTAACCTGAGCTCTTTTTCCGGTGCTCTGTTCAGCTATAAACGTCATTTATCAGAAGATAAGGCCTACCGAATTGGAGTAAGCTTGATCTCACAATACACGATGAACAATTTTCCGGATAGCGATATCGATCAAGACGATACATTGTTGAATTTCGGCCTTGGAGTTGAGTACACCCGTATGCATTACACAGATCCCGATGCTGAAATCAAGTTTTACTACGGATATGGTCCCGGCATCAATGTTGGATTAAACAGAATTGTTCGGGATCAAGGCAACACTACATCTACAAACCGAGATGCTCTTTTTGGCATATCCGGCATTGGATATGCGGGTGTAGAATGGTTTTTTCACAGCTCCATGAGTTTACACGCAGAATACCGGGGTTCAATTCAACTCAATCACAGGCGTGCAAAACAGTCAAGAGAAGAGGAATTTAGTGAAGAAGCAAACCGGAATAATAGAACAACGGTAACTTTGGGTGGGGATGGAGTCAGGTTTGGATTATCCGTCTATTTTTAGACTTCACTTTCACATTTCAAGCGTATCCATTGTAGATACCGCTTTAATAATCATCCAAGTCAGTGATTGTGTTTGTCACGAAATGGGATATTTTGCATAGTAACGGTTGCAACACATACCCCTTCTCCGACCAAAAATTGGAACAGGGTCAGGCGCCGAATAAAAAGAGATGAATCTTATGGCAAGAGTTAATAAAAAAGTGCTTCCCGTTCTATATTCCATAAAACTCAGGATATCCATGGCAAAACTATGGGTTGGGAAAAAGCTTGGGATGGTCCGCTCGGTGATGATCATGCCATACCAGGGCTTTGGCAGTGACAGAGAGCTGTTTTTTCTGGGAAGAGTGCTGGGGGACCGGGAGATCGCCAAGGCGCAGCCGGAAGACAGCAGGTGGCGAAATTTCAAAAAAATGTACAAGCGCTTCATGACATGGCAAATTCCCGAAGTGATGGTAGAGGCCTCGTTTGATGGAATCACACAATCAGCGACCACTGACGACAAAGGGTATTATGAATTCAGGATGGAACTGCCTGATCCCATAACAGATCCCAATCCATGGCAGAATGTTGAGGTGAAGCTGGTAAGCAGGGTGATTAAAAACCAAAGCCCGCCGGTGGTTCACTGCCATCTGTTTGTTCCTTCTGAGAATGTGGAATTTGGTGTGATCTCCGATATCGATGATACCATTGTGCCTACAGGCGCAACAAGGCTGTGGGAGATGCTAAAAACCACGTTCCTGGGTAATGCACATACAAGGATTCCTTTTCCGGGAGTGGCTGCGTTTTACCAGGCGCTCTCCAAAGGACTTGTGGGACAAGAAAACAACCCTTTCTTCTACGTCTCGAGCTCCCCGTGGAACCTGTACGATTTTCTGCGGGAACTGATGACCGTTCACAATTTTCCACAAGGTCCGTTGATGCTGAGAGATATTGGTTTGTCCCGGGAGCAGTGGATAGCCGGCAGCCATTCAGAGCATAAGCTAGCTCAAATAGAAAGAGTGTTCGACATCATCCGGGATATTCCATTTATCCTGATTGGCGATTCAGGCCAGCATGATGCCGAAATATACCTTCAGGTGATCCGGGATTTTCCCGGCAGGGTCAAAATGGTTTATATTCGTGATGTCGATCCGGCCAGTCATGATAGAGTCCTCAACATTCAGGCTGAAATCGAGAAGCTGGGGGTTGAAATGATGCTGGTCACCGATACGATCGAAGCCGCCCGCCATGCCGTTTCCAAAGGGTGGATTCTGGATGAGGATATCGCCCATATAGCGGAAGAGAAGATTGAGGATGAAGGCCATAAATAGCCCGAATTTGCGGATAACAAAGAAATCAAATATTCTGAGGCAAATTGAGCGCCATCATTTGAGGTGTAAATTCAGATGTTATATGGGTCTATAAGAAAATAGGTGAACTACAACTTTGATGTGATTTGCACGAAAATTCTCAATCCCAATCAATAAGCTATTAGATGCGCTGCTTTATCCTGTATATTGCCGTTTTGTTACCCATCCTGTTGCTGTCTGGCTGTGGACAGCAACAGAGTAGAACTAATTTAAATTCGCAAAAGCTACCCTCAGAACCTTCCATCACCCTAAATGAGGTGGCGATTGTTGAATCCTTCGGTGATCACTACTTCTCCGGCCTGCATACTCCCATATTGACCGAAAACGGGGAGCTGATTTTACGTGATTTTAATGCCCAAATGTTGTTTCGCATCAGTGCCGATGGCGAACTGCTACAGACGATCGGGCGAGACGGTCGTGGACCGGGGGAATTTCAGTCGATACACAGTATGGTAATGGCTCCCGGTGACACGCTGCACGTGTTCGACTACAACAATATGCGTCAACAGTTATTTGCAATTGAAAATAACGAGTGGTCACCTGCGCGCGAACTCCATAGAAAGCGACCATCGGGTGCAACTCCGGGCCTCAATTACTTTCAACCCAACTCCGTTTTTGAAGTAAATAACGAGCTGATGGGGCTATTCCAAAACCAGATTGTGCCGGGCGACTCGGCCACCATGTACCACAGTTGGCTCGCACGACTGGACAGTAATCTAAATCCACTCGATGATGAAAAAATCCTGCTCAAGCCATCTGAAAACGCCATGGTCATTGCTATAACCGGCGGTATGCTCGTAAATTCCCATCCTTTTTCCTACCGGCTGTTTCGCGCGTGGAACCCGGCTGAACAGCTTCTGGCCGAAGTATCCAACGCTGATGGGGTGCTCCGCCTCTACAGAGCTGACGGACAGGAAGTTCGTGCTATACAACTCCCATTTGAGAAAGCAGAGCCGGATGATGCGGCCCGGAACGAATACGAGCAGGAGATAGCCAGGGATCACGGAAACGATATTGCACGCGAAGCGCGCCAAAAATCATTGCCTCATGAACCGCTTATAAGTAATTTCTTAATAGATAATGAGGGCCGCTACTGGCTACACATGAACCGGCTGGAGGAAGACAACCCCAACTGGATAGTCTTTGGAGCCGATGGCGAGCTTCTGGGCAGCTTCCTGCTCACGTGGAATTGGGATGAGGGAGCAATGACGCGTCCGTTACTGGTGCACAAAAACCGTATATATGCCCTGCACTATTATGATTATGAGCCCTCTTTGCGGATTTATGATATCTCTTTTGACCATGCAGTATCCGGAGAATAGTCTTCATAAGCTATAATGCAAGTGCTTCCTGCTGAATTATTCAGGTTTATTGCTAAGTCCCTGAGCTGGTTGCCACAAAGCAAAATTGCAAACCGTTAGTTTACCTAAATATTAAGACTCATAAAATTGCAAGAACGAAAATTTGAATTAGATGGATACTCTATTTACTGGTTTATAATTCCAGTTCTCATCATTATTCCTTCAATATTTCATCTGTTTTTTTCCGCCGAATCAATTTTCGAAAACTTTGAAAATATAATTGCCGGACTTCTGATCTTAGGTTTAATTGCGTGGATTTATGAGAAATCTCCCAAAACCACTTTAGTTATATTAGAAAAATCCATTAAAGTGATAAAGAGGAACGAGTTAGATTTGAAAACAGAGTATTCAGATATTAGGAAAATTCAGTTCGAAATAAAGCATCTCATTTTAAATATGGGTTCTAACATGAAAAAAATATACATAGGTAAACTTAATTATGAGAAATTGAATACCCTTAAAACGGCATTGAAAATAATATCAGAAAAGAATGGTATAGAAGTACAATTTTGATGCATAAAACCGACACTTGGATCCTAATCAAATAAACTCCATTTCACCAACCTACCTTAAACCACGAAATGTTAGTAAAAGTGTCTACAACTCTACCTTGCACAAGCGCTGAACTGTGGCCGAAGATAATTGAGCCAGCATCTTTGCAGTTTGTGGCGTCCCCGATTTTAGCCTTTGTACCGCAAAGTGACGGAGATTTTTCCGGTCAATGGCAAGTAGATACTCCCTATCATCTAAAGTTATATTTCTTAAAGATTATTCCACTGGGTCGGCATACAATCAAACTTGTAAAGATTGATAAAGATACGAATACTATAATAAGCCGGGAAAGCGGGCATCTTGCACGTGTTTGGAATCATACTATATCTTTTCATGACAGGGAACCCGGATCCTTAAATTACACTGATGAAATCGAGATAAAGGCCGGGTGGTTAACTCCGGGCATTTGGCTGTTTGCACAACTATTTTACAGACATCGTCAACGGCGCTGGAAAGTTCTTCTTCGGTCAAACCCCCAATGAACTGAGGGGCTACATTCTGCCGTCTCTCCGAGACTTGTTCAACACTAAATGTGGTGGAAGAATATAAAATAGATAGTACACCAAGCTTGTGTTACAGGTTTTGCCGCGTATAAAATAAACTTTGTTAATATCCCGGATTAGTTAGTCAGTCCCGGCAGGGACGACTGAATATAGCCCCAAGCTTCAGCTTGGGGTTGCGTGAGGGTATGATCTCATTAGTCCCGGCAGGGACGGCACACAACAGCCTTGCTGCTATATCAGAGCCCTAATCCATTCATATCATTCATAGCCTTCAAACAGGGACGAGGATAGAGAATAAAGTGTATATTGTTTTCTCAGTTTGTCGGGATCTCACTGGCGTTAATCTGATTTGATAATAGCCTCGCTATATTCTGGCGTCTCTACAAAACATATACCATTATATCTCAATTACAATCATAATGAGTAAACAACAGTCAAAAATCTTTCGTTTTAAGATGTCACTACACTATATAGAGCCGGAAATTTGGCGCGTCATTGAAGTTCCGGAATCTTACACGTTCTGGGATCTGCATGTTGCTATTCAGGATGCCATGGGTTGGCTTGATTATCACCTCCATAGTTTTGAGCCGAATTCTTCGGGCAGACCAGAAAACAGAGTAATTGGGATTCCAGAGGGGCCAATGGACAGTGACTTTATAGCAGGCTGGACGATCCCGCTCACGAAGCACTTTATAAACCCCGGTGACTCTGCCAAATATGAGTATGATTTTGGTGATGGCTGGGTTCATGAAATTGAGCTACTGGAAATCGCACCAAAACATAGTGACATAACCTATCCCCGATGCATTGATGGCGAACGTGCGTGTCCGCCGGAAGACTGCGGCAGTGTTCCCGGGTACTACCGATTGCTTGAGGTTTTATCCGATCCAAACGATCCTGAATATCCATATATGATCGAGTGGTTAAAAGGGCATGCTAAAAATTATCACCCTTATGATCCTGAATTCTTTGATGCAGATTCCGTGAATTTCCGGGATCCTAAAAAGAGATTGAAAATGATGCAAGAAAAATGAAATCGGGCAGACGGAAGTTAGCAGTTTTCCTGACTTCCGCACTTTCTTGGAGATACATTTTCGGTCGTTGATAGTCACTAACTTACAGTAACATGAAACGATTTCCGGGTGTCCCGCTTTTTCGGATTTATTTTTGACTACTACAATGTTATTGCTAGCGCTGGGTTTAATGTCCTTAAATGGAAATTCACCCTGATACTTTTTGGTGTCCCCGAAATAATCGGGGCAGGCGGCAAGTACCCATGCCAAAGGCATACCGTTCGGTGAAAACCACCGGCCTGTCCCGAGCTTTGTCTCGGGGGCTGTGCCATTGCTCATTCGGAGGTTTCCCTCCACTATGAGATGTATAAAGCA
>CAZKIZ010000227.1:0-5978 GCA_964552935.1 uncultured Rhodohalobacter sp.
ACCAGGAGATCAAAGGTGAAGTGGTGGAAATTCCACGACGAAACTGGGATAATGCGGCTCCTGCCGGGGGCGTCAACAGCACCGCTGCCGATATGGCGAGGTGGATGAATTTTCAGCTCGGAACCCCCGGCAGCTATGGCGATACAGAACTGGTGAGCGCTGAAACCATGCAGGCGATCCAAACTCCAAAGGTAGCACAGAATATTGGCTCCGTGACCGCCCCACAGCGATCGTACGGCTTTGGGCTCTCTGTCACAGAATATAACGGGCAGAGAGTACTATCACACGGTGGCGCAACCGATGGATTTAACACCGTATTTATGATATTTCCGGAACTCGAACTCGGCGTGATTGTCATCACAAACACCTTCAGCTCGTTTCAGCAAGCCGTTGCCCGCACCCTGATCGATCACCACCTCGACTCGCCCGGCGAAACTGACTGGAACAACCTCTACAGGCAGAACTACCTGGCAAACTACGACCGCAACATGGAGCGAAGAGAAGAGTTTGAAGCCAAACGGGAAAGCGGTACATCCCCCACAAAACCAATTATCGAGTACACAGGTACCTACAGCGATGAACTTTACGATAATGCCGATGTCTTTTTAGAGAACGGTCAGCTTGCAATCCGATTTTGGGATGACGAAGATATGACGGCTGACCTGGAGCACTGGCACCACGATACATTCCGAGTGGTTTGGCACAACCACGCTCTGCGAGAAGATCTCCTTTCATTCAGGCTTGGGTTTGATGGAGATGTTGAATCCTTCGATAAGCAGTATGCGCTGCGGCCCGCCATGCTGCAGGTTGGCACCTACCCGACGGATTACTACAGAATCGTCAACTTTGAAAAAACTGAAGAGCAGCCGCGATGAGTGAAAAACAACCCGATCTTTTGGACGACCTGATTCAATTTCTTGAAAACGAGCAGGAGATGTACGGCCCGTTCTCCGTAAATGTTGGTGTGAAAAGTAAACGAACACTTTCAGTACCAAAAGATCAGCCAAAACCTAAACCAAATAGCAATAAGGCGGAAGCTGAAAAGCCAAAACCTGAAGCCAATCCTGCCCCGGAGCCGAAACCGCTCACTCTAAATCAGAAACTTGACCAGTGTCAAAATCTGGATCAGCTTAAGGCGCTATGTGAGAAATCAGAAGAGTTAAAAACCGACCTCGAGGGAACCAACCTTGTGTTCGGCGTGGGGAATCCCGCAGCCGATTTGATGATCGTTGGCGAAGCGCCGGGATATAACGAAGACCAACAGGGCGAGCCGTTTGTGGGCGCTGCGGGTCAGCTCTTAAATAAGATACTGGGGGCGATTAACTTTGACAGGGAAGAGGTGTACATCGCCAACATCCTGAAACATCGTCCGCCCGACAACCGTAACCCTACCGCTGAGGAGAGAGAACGAAGTCTGCCGTTCCTGCTGCGTCAGATTGATCTCATTTCACCGAAAGTGATCTTATGCGTTGGGAAAGTGTCCGGGACTACCCTGCTCGGAAAAGATCAGCCATTGAAAGAGATGCGCGGTCAGTTTTACCCGTTTCGCGGCGCCGAGCTCACGGTAACCTATCATCCTGCAGCACTGCTTCGGAATGAAAAATGGAAACGCCCCACCTGGGAAGATGTACAGGCTGTGAGAAAAAAATATGATGAGCTCTCCGGTAAACCGTAGGTTTAATTTAAGTTAGTAAGGTTCTCTCCACTGCCCATTCTTAGCCCATTTCTACCAACCGGATTTCTCAAAGTATGAAGGAAGATGTACCCAATGGAAGTGAAACGACAATGCATGATATCACCAATCTTGGCGAAAATCGTGTTCACCGTATTCTCATTCGTTTTCTGCTCGCCATCATGGTGATTGAGTGGATACTGCTCATCTTCGAACAGCGTTGGCTTTCTCTGTTTCTCGTCACTTTGATCATCCTTACTTTATTTGCACCGATTATTTTCCGAAAACATACACAGCTTGAAATCCCTGCTGAATTTCATATCGCTGCCGTATTCTTCACCTTTTCCGCACTCTACCTCGGAGAAGTTCACAGTTTTTATGAGCTGGTATGGTGGTGGGATATTGCTCTGCATGCTACAGCCGGACTGTTGATGGGAATTCTCGGATTCCTGCTTGTTTACATTTTAAATGAGTCGGAACGTGTGGAGATACATATGCCCCCCGGTTTTATTGCTTTATTTGCTTTTCTTTTCGCTGTTACGATCGGTACATTCTGGGAGATTTTTGAGTTTGGGGTGGATGAGCTTTTCGGGACCAATATGCAGAAGCCAATGCTGTCCGATCCATCAGGCCTTACCGATACGATGTGGGATATGATTGTTAACGCAGTTGGAGGCTTGATCATAAGTCTCACCGGGTGGTGGTACCTTAAGCGAGATAAAAATTTCTTTGTACGGGAATGGATTCGGACATTCATTGTCAGAAATCCTGACATGTTTAAAAGACATCGCAAGTAAACAAAAAAGAGACCCGCAATCCGGAGATCGCATCAGTTTTTTTCTTTTTTCATGTTCAGTTCGACAGGGCTCAAATCAACGGCAGTTGATACATCCGAACTAATGGTGTACCCATTTTCGATAAGTTTTCTGCGGCACTTATCCATCAGTCTTGTTCGAACTATCGGGAGTGTAGCTTCCTGGTCTCTGGCGTTTATCCAGAAAAAGACCTGGAGTTCAACATAATTTGGATCAAACCCCTTGATTCCCACAGAGGCAGATGGTTTTTTCAGAACTCCGCTGTGGCCCCTGGTGATCTCGAGCAGTAGCGCATTTGCTGCTCCCACATCATCTTTATAGTCAATTCCTACCGTAAAACCGCCGCGGCGCAGACCGTCGAGCGTGTAGTTGTGAAGCGGTTTCGTAAACAACTGTGCACTCGGAATAAAAACGTCGCATCCGTCTCCTGTCCGAACATGGGTGTGACGTAGCTGAATACTTTTCACGCGCCCCATAATACCCCCCGATTCAATCACATCATCGGTGTTAAACGGCCGGCTGAACGCAAGAAAAAAACCGGCCAGGAAATTTTCGCCAATATCCTTAAAAGCAAAACCAAGCATAACAGCCGTGAGTCCGCCGCCTGCCACAAGGCTTGCGGCCAGCGTGCTGTAACCGATCAGGTTTAAAAAAACAACAATACCGATAAAAACAGCTACTGTAATAATCAACTTTTTGAAGAAGTCGTGATAGGTTACAGGCATTGACGTTTTACGCAGAATGTTGACTACTCCAAAAGCGATTCCCCTGCCAATAAGGTAAATGATTGTCAGAACGGCTATAGCTATCAAGAGGCGGGGAATAAACTCAACAAACAGCTCAAATTCAAGGATAAATGAATCGACAAGTGTATCAACCATTTTACTCTGTATTACTTTCAGGGTTGAAAAAATATTCATTTAATATATCGAATATCCTCCCCTATAACCGAATCACGTATAGAATCGCCGCTGTTTTATTTTACGGGCAAACGCGGAATAGCATTCGGCAGACGGCTTACAAGTTCATTATTTATAGCATCTGTCGCTTCAGAAAAGGAACGAATGCTTATCACGTGGCTATTTTTTCTGCCAATGAGTATCACTTCATCGTCTACTTCCACATCTTTAATGTGGCTCACATCCACCATAAATACGTTCATATTGATCAACCCAATCACGGGAGCTTTTTTACCGCGAATAATCACCTCTCCCCTGTTCGATAAGGTTCTGGGATATCCGTTGCTATAACCAATCGGCAGCACAGCAATGGTCATGTCCCGCGGCGCCTGGAAACTGGTTCCGTATCCTACATAATCATCTTTTTTAAGATGTTTGATGTGCATTACATCTGTTTTCCATGTTAATACTCTTTTCAGCGGAGCATCTCTCTTTTTGCCAACTTCCTGCAGGTGCAAATTGTAGATGTCGGGGCTGGGCCACATACCGTACTGTGCTGTACCCACTCTCACCATATCCATCACCGTTTCGGGGAAAGCGAGAGCCGCGGCTGAGCAGGCTGTATGGCGCAGCTTCGGTTTGATTCCACTCTTCACAACTTGCTGGTACAGTTCTTCAAATTTAGCCAGCTGTTTTTGAGTCCGAAACTGATTCGACAAATTTTCGATGCCGGCATAATGTGTGCAGAATCCTTCAAACTGAAGATAATCACTGTTCTTTTTCAGATATGTAAGCGCATCGTTGAGGTCTGCCTCATCAAGCCCGGTGCGATTTCCCCCCGTTTCCACCTCAAGGTGTATAATCGCTTTCTTACCCACTTTTTCAGCCACTTCATTAGCTTTTTTAAGACGGGCCAGATCAAACACAAAAAATTCTACTTCATTCTCAACAACCCACTTCATGTCTTCATCATACAGGATACCCATAATCATTATGGTGCTTTCCCGGTGACACGCCTCACTGACCTCCCACGCTTCGTAGCTGGATGCTACCGAAAAATGACTCACACCGGCTTTCTCCGCCATCGGTACAAACGTTCCGATGCCGTGGCCAAAAGCATCAGCTTTCACCACTGAGGAGAGGATTGCATCAGGACCAATTTTTTTCTTTATAAAGTTAACATTCTGTTTAAGAGCCGCCTGACTCAGTTCGATTCTGGAAGAGTGACGAACCATTTTTTATTAGTGATATTAGGTTTGAAATTAAAATAAGTGTGTTTTCCCTTCTTTCTGAGGCTCTTTAAACCTGCTTCTTCTCAAGAATCAGTCCCGACTCTTCAATCCACCTGTACGATTCACCCCAGCTCGATTTCGCAAGATCAGACACTTTTTTTACCTCATCTTCATCAACCTTCTTCAGGTCATCTATGTCGGACTGATTAAAATGAAATGCGTAAAGTCTTGAAGCAAACTGGTGGAATGGAAGCGAAGACTCACCTGCCCGCTCGCCGTTTCCCGCTACCGTCGGCCGCATATCATCCTGCCAGCGCTGCCGTCCCTCGTTATTGGGGTTCAAAATGAACACACGCACCTGCCCTTTCACCTGTTTCACTCTCAAAATAGAAACGGCATGAAAGCCGATGAGTTTTCCGGTTGATGAGGTCAGAAATATCCCCACCGGGTTTGGGTAGGCCAGATCATTTCCACCGTTGTATTTCGGGTGATGGGTGATATAAAACGTTCGAATAAACTCATCATACCCTTTTATCGAATTTGTAAGGTAGTCGTAGTTCGAAATAAAACCGGTCGGTATCCAGTGGCCATACATAGCCGGGTTAACCCATTTATGCGGATCGTCGGGCCGGTTGGCAGCTCTTCGCATCATCTCGTTGTAGATCTTATCCAAATGCGGAACCAGAACAACTGATACGGCATCCAGGTTGTAATCGAGCTCCTTTACCAGTCCAAGTACCTGTTCGTCCGATTTGATTACATCCCCTTCAAATCGCATCGACAGGCTGTTCGATTTAGCGGCACTCTCTATCATTCGAAGGAGTTTACCGGGAGCGTGACTGCTCCACAGGCTTATTCCTCTAGCCGATTGACAGGTTGGATTCCAGCCCTGCCCAACGCCAAGCGGCTGACCCAAAATTCCCAGGCATTCTGCACCAAGAATGTATTTAGGATCAACTTCAGCAGACTTTCTTGATTTACCGATATTTTTAGCAACTTCCTGATGCAGTTCCATTCCGAGTATACGCTGCAACCCGCTTTTCACCGGCTGATGCGACAGTAAAGAGCGTTCAAGCAGTTTTGCGAGTCCGTAGCAGGAGCGTGCTGTATCGGGAAAAATCGTTAGCCGGATCAGATCGCTGACAAACTTTCTGTGCTTGTCAAGCTCTGCCTGCCCGACGCTGTCGAGTCCAAGCGCAATTTTCAAAAGTGAGGAGTCGTCCGCCACCTTTCGAAGCAACAGTGCGTGATATCTCGTGGCCAGCCCCGTGTCGTGCATGGTCTTCGAAAGATGTTCACACTCAACTGTAACTTCTTTCCTTGATGCTTTCCCCAAAAAGTTTTCGTACTCGTCAACGCT
>CAZKIZ010000228.1:0-5975 GCA_964552935.1 uncultured Rhodohalobacter sp.
ATTGCCGCGAAACCTGCTCACGTCTTTTCACTCTCTGATCTGCTCTCTTCTTCTCAGCAAGATATTTTTCAAGCTGCTGGAACAGTTCCCGGTCACTGCCCTTTCGGTACTTTTGAGTTTTTTGATGCAGATGCTGCACGTAAACCTGGCGCTGAATTTCGTCCGGAATTTCCGCTATCTGCTCCAGTATTGTATTTATCATTCGGGCGCGGTCACCCGGCTTGTCAATATTGCCGGACTTTTCCGCTTTATGTATGGTGAAAGTCACAAAATCTTCAGCCTTCTCTTTTTTCAGCTCATTGAAAGATTCCTTTCCAAACTGCTTTACAAACGAATCGGGATCCTCTCCATCGGGCAGCTCAAGAAGGTTTACCTCCATGCCCTCCCTCAGTGCAATCTTCAGGCCCCGTTCCATCGCCTTCTGGCCGGCGTCATCAGCATCATAAATCATGACGATACGATTCCCGTAACGCTGCAAAACATTAATCTGCTTTGATGTGAGAGAAGTCCCGCTGGAAGCAACCACATTTTTGATGCCGTGCTGGTAGAGAGTAATCACATCGGTGTAACCCTCTACAAGAATCACCTCTTCCTCTTTGCGAATATCGTTTCGGGCAAAGTTAACGCCGTACACAACCTCGCTTTTGTTGTAGGCGATCGTTTGTGCAGAGTTTACATACTTGGCCGTTTTTTTATTGTTGCTAAGTATGCGCCCCGCAAACGCGATCACTTTACCCGATGGGTTGAAAATCGGAAACATCAGCCGGTCGCGGAATGTGTCGTAGAATCCGTCTCCCCGGTTGCTCGGCTTGATCAAATCTGCCTCCGCAAGATACTCTTCCGTCAGTCCTTCCGATTTAGCTGATGAGAGAAGCGCATCACCTTTTCCCGGAGCATATCCCAGGCCGAACGTGCGGATAATCTTCTCATCATATCCCCTCTCTTTCAGGTACTCCCTTGCTTTCACGGCATTATCACTCTCATGAAGCTGGCGGTGGAAAAAGAGACCGGCATATTTCAGGGCGTGTGATACCCCTTCGCGTAAATGGGTCTCCTCTTCATTTTTTTCGGATTCTTCCGGCTGAGGCAGATCAATTCCATACCTTTCAGCGAGAGTCCGCATGGCGTCGGGAAACGCCACACCCTCCATCTCCATAATAAAACTGTACACATCACCGCTCTCACCGCAGCCAAAACATTTATAGATCCCCAGCCGCGGTGTTACGTGAAAAGAGGGCGTTTTTTCATCATGAAACGGACAGAGCCCAACAAATCCGTTGCCAGATTTTTTAAGGCGAACGTAATCTCCCACAACTTCAACAATGTCGGCTGTATCGCGAATCTCCTCTTTTTTATCGTCTGAAATCATCTGCAGAAATGTGGGGATCTTAAATCTTTACTATTTGAAGCTCTAAACTTACAAAAATTGGGACTGATTTTTATATGAAATCAGTGGAACGGCCGGAATTAAATTTCAATTTAGAGAGCAATGATTGTGAAATAAGTTATCCGTTATGAGCTTTAAAAAAGCGCTAACGCGTTCATATTCATAACTTTCAATAAATTTCATAAATCATGAACTTTCTGCATTTCCGGTGTGTTGTCGAACCGTGAATATTCACTAACCTTAACCAAATCGAATACTATGGAAGCTTTAATTGAAATGCTGGGTAACTCCACATTTGAAAACTATGTAGGTGCTGCCGAAGGGTACACCGAAATGGCATATCAAATGTCAGCCCATGTTCTAACACTGGGTTACGCAATTATGTTTGCTGCCCTGCTCTACTTTATTCTAACAATAAAAACAGTAGCACCGAAATACAGAACAACCTCTGTCCTATCAGTTGTTGTTATGGTTTCAGCCGCGCTTCTTCTCTTTGTACAATCTCAAAATTGGTCGAGCGCATTAGTTTATGATGCAGAAACAGCTCGTTACGTATTGGGAGACGGCAATATCCTTTTCAATAACGGATATCGTTATCTGAACTGGCTTATTGATGTTCCGATGCTGCTCTTTCAAATTCTTTTCGTAGTTACTCTCACGAAAAGTGATTTCAGCTCTGTAAGAAACCAGTTTTGGTTCTCCGGTACCGCTATGATTCTTACCGGATATGCCGGACAATATTATGAAGTAACAAGCCCAACACTCTTTTTTGTTTGGGGTGCTATCTCTACTATTTTCTTCATTCATATCCTCATTTTGATGAAGCGTGTTATCGATGAAGGTAAAGAAGGTGCGCCACCGAAAGCACAGAAATATCTCGGATACATCTGGGTACTCTTTTTCTTCTCATGGATGCTCTATCCGGGCGCTTACCTGATGCCGTACCTCACAGGAACACTTGAGCCTGTTCTCAGCGAGACACTCGTTGTTGGACGACACATCACCTACACTATTGCTGATGTTAGCTCTAAAGTGATTTATGGTATCCTCCTTACACTTGCCGCTCAGGAAATGAGCAAAGCTGAAGGTTACGATTATGAAAAAATGGATAATGCCCTGTAGATAATCACCAGGGACCTATTTTTGCAGACCCGGCTGATAAACTCAGCCGGGTTTTTTTATGTCTGCTACTTTTTATAACCAATCCGTAAGGCAATTACTCAATGGTTGGCAAATCTATAGAAGGAAGGGTATATTCCATCGATTGAAACTAAACGGAATCCTATAATTAAAAACAGATTTAGATGAGTGTATTAGTTGGCAAAGATACCCGGCTTGTAGTTCAGGGTTTTACCGGGAGCGAAGGCACCTTTCATGCAGAACAAATGATTGAGTACGGTACCAACGTAGTGGCCGGTGTAACTCCGGGTAAAGGTGGTCAAAAACATCTTGGACTGCCTGTATTCAACACAGTAGCGGATGCTGTACAGAAAGAGAATGCAAATACATCCGTTATTTTTGTACCCCCGCCGTTTGCAGGTGATGCCATCAGCGAAGCTGCATTTGCGGGCATTAAAGTGATTATCTGTATTACAGAGGGTATTCCTGTTGCGGATATGATCATTGCCAAACAAATTGTTAAAAGCCACGGAGCTACACTGATAGGGCCAAACTGCCCGGGTGTAATAACACCAGGTGAAGCCAAAATTGGAATTATGCCGGCCTCGATTTTTGAGCCGGGTAACATCGGTCTGATCTCCCGTTCAGGAACGCTTACATATGAAGCCGTAGATCAGCTATCTAAAGCCGGACTGGGCCAGAGTACAGCAATCGGTATTGGCGGCGATCCTGTCATCGGTACAACTCATCTTGACGCTGTAAAACTGTTCCAGGACGATCCCGATACGGAAGCCATTGTATTAATTGGTGAGATTGGCGGCACGGCTGAAGAGGAAGCCGCAGCGTACATTAAAGATAACGTAGACAAACCTGTGGTGGCGTTTATTGCAGGAAGCACAGCCCCTCCAGGACGACGAATGGGCCATGCAGGTGCAATTATCTCGGGCGGTAAAGGAACGGCCCAGGATAAAAAGAAAGCACTTCGGGAAGCGGGAATCACCGTTGTTGACAGCCCGGCAGAAATTGGAGCGACCCTTAAAGAGATGCTCTAAACTATAATTCGGTTGACAGCCTAAAAGCCATTTCTGCAGGTTGCGGAAATGGCTTTTTTTATTTTTTTTAAAACTTTTAAAGTTTATAGGAGTATATTCTGAAGTGTCCCCCTTCGAAGGGGGCAATGGGGGATGACCTTTCGAGCTAAAAAATATAAAAAGGGCATTTCCGTACTCAGAGAACATCCCTCAGCTCACTGTAAAAGAGGACTTTTATCCTTTCCGACCCAAAGGGCCGGGACATTAAACCACATATAAATAAACACTTACTCCCCAATTCTTTTAAGTGCCAAAAACACATTGTGGTACGTAATCCCGATCTCCCCCTCTCTCGTCTCTTTCCAGTGTTCGTTTAGCAGACCAATCTCTTCCGGCGTCAATTGCCTCTCATCTTTTTCAACAGCAAATCCGCCATTGCGGCAGTGGTTCAAAAAATCGCTGAACGAATTAAAATATACTTTTGACTGATCTTCATAAAAATCTACCTGCACCGGTCCCATTGAGAGATGTATGACAAGGGGCTCGGTTTCCGGTAGTGGCCGGCCGGTGTATGGAATACCAAGATCGAGGCAGGAAGAGCGCCACTCCTTAAATGAATCTTCCCCTGGAAACGCCATCAGCATCAATCCATCAATTCGGAGTGATTTCGCGAGATTTTCAAGCGCAACAGCCGGGTTTCTGAATTTGTGTACTGTGTGATTACCGCAGATCATGGCAAGTGACTGTTCTTCCGGCAGGTCCTCTTCAATGTCCCTTATAACCCAGTTTATATTCTGGCGATCCCCAAACTTCTCGCTGTGATGCGCGATCATCTGTTCAGAGTTGTCGTCAATGGTGATGGCGCGTTCGGGGAAAATCCTGAGAAGGTATTCTGTGAAATGACCGGTTCCAGCACCGGTCTCCAGAACAGGACCTTTTGGAACCGAATATCGCCACGGCTCAAGTGATTTGGCGAGTCTTTCGGCTGATTGCAGTTCCGGAATTGCCTTCTTGTGATACTCCTTCAACGACATGCTTTGTGATGACTTGTATGTAAAATAAGTGATCGTCGGGAATGGTCAGTTCCCGAATTGTTAGTACAATAAATACCCGTTAGCCAACAATTGTGAAACAATAACCAAACCCCGTAAATCAATTGCGGTCGGTAAGCTGTTCGTCCGCTGCCCGTTGATTCCAGGTTGAGTCGCTTTCAAAAGTGCGGCCCATTGCCTGGAACTGCCTCACAAATCTCCGCTTATTTACACGGGGAGCAAACTGTGCATATTCAACCATAAACAGGCGATTGGTTTCGGGATCATGATAGGTGAAATGGACAAACGGTCCTCCCATAAAGTCGTTGGTCATTCTCCAAATCCCCATCGTTTCATAACCCATTAATCTGTCACCGGTATCTATTGAGCGCGTATTCAGTGGTCTTCGGTAGTCGGTCGTCACATAAGAACCGTCTCTTTCTCCCTGCACAAGATGTTCCATCAGGGAATCACGCGTAGCATTAATCCATTCGGGTGTAACAAAATCGGGATTATCAACATCGTCCATCCACCAGGCCCACATCCAGCGATTATTATCGGGCAGGTAGCGCCGAAACATCACTGCGTTTGATGAATCAATCACCTGTATATAGTCGTGCTGCATGCGGACCCTCCAGCCGTGTTTATCCCAAAGTGAATCAGACATTGCCACTTGTTCGCCGCGCCTGAACAGATCTTCAGTTCTGCGTTCTAACTCCCTGTCAAGCAGGTGGCCAACCAGGTCTTCTTCTGCATTTCGAATTTTACTGGCCAGGGCTTCATCAGACACAGACGTCAAAATAAGCGTCCACTGATCCCTTACCCACCGATCCGCAAGCGGAAAAGCGAAACTTTCTTCCCGGCGAACCCTCTCCTCTATGGTTTCACTTAAAATGCCCGATATAAATGAGGATACATTATTGTTTTGATCTAGCGGAGCGGCGAAAATTACGTTCTTAAACCCTTTTAACTGCTCAAGCTGCTGGTTATTTCTGAAATCTCTGAAGGTCAGATTATAAGCATTTTCAGGCGTCGGCACGGTTTCTATCTGGCGCCCAAATGTCTCCCTGATCGCCATTGCTGTTTCACTGTTCCACTGAGTTGAATCCATCACCACAATCACCTCATCAACGGCACCAATGGATTTTGGTCTGTAATCTCCATTGCATGCGGAAAACAGTATTAAAAGCGCAAAAGGAGCTAAAAAAGAAGTTAATTTCATAGTCGATTTTCTGTGAATTTAAAGACGGCTAAATATTTCCATATTTCAGATCTTTAACAAATGAAAACAGTTTCTGTTTCCATCCATTTTCAGGATAATTGTGACGGATCGTATCAACAAGCGCGCTTCCCACAATAAATCCATCCAGATCAGATGATATCTTCATAGCATCATCGTGATTTTTA
>CAZKIZ010000229.1:0-4421 GCA_964552935.1 uncultured Rhodohalobacter sp.
CCACCGGAGCGGGACAGACAATGGAGCGTTCAGCGGAATTGTCAGGGGTGGGTTCGCGGTACCGCCCGGTTCCCAGTCCCAACGAACCCACCTCTGAGTTCACGCTGTACGCTTTGAACTCTGTCTCCTCCAGGGAGGAGAAATATCACAATCCCTCAAATCTCACGTCTCAATACTCATATCTCATATCTCAACACTCACATCTCCCTCCCCCTTCTCCCAAATCCCCATCAGAAGAATGATCAGCGTCAGGCTAATTGCCAGCCCCCAGATCACAACAATGGCAAGGTCGTTCCAGAATTCATTTGCGCCGATCACTACAAGTGGTATCAGTCCGCCAATGGTGGTCAGTGAGGTGATCATTACCGCGCGCATCTTGTTTCGGTAGACCCTGATCCAGCTTCGGAAACCGTGGATACCGAGCGACCGGCAGCGCTGTTTTTCGTGAATGAGCAGGATGGAGTTATTTACCACCACGCCCACCGCAAGCAGTGTTCCGGCAATGGCCCCCTGGTCGAAGTTGATATCGTGGTAGAGCGCCCCCATCATCACCCCGATAAAGCTGAGCGGTATGGCCAGGATCACCACCAGCGGATCGCGCCAGCTCTCCAGCAGCGCCGATACGATCATCCAGACGCTCAGGATCGTCAGAAACAGGAGCAGCATATAGTTATGGAGCTGTTCGCTCTGGCCCCAGGAGAAGAAGCCGCCCCCAAACTGGATGGATGCCCCTACCGGAACCGGCACTTCGTCGAGCACCGATTCTATGTAACTTGTGGCGAGCCGGGGCGGACCCAGAAAATCGACCGAAATGGTACGCTGATAAGACTGATCCTCCCGTATAATCTGGGAGAGTGTTTTCTCGCGGGAGAGCGTGGCGATATCATCCACAGTAAAGAAAATCTGGTCGCTCTGTCGGGCGCGGTTTATAAAATCCTCCTCGTAGTTGCTCTGCACCTGGCTGAGCCCCATTAGGTAAAACCGCTCACCGTTCATGTCCACCCTGCCGCGAATATTTTCCGGGTTGATGTCGAGCTGAATGGCGTCCAGCACGGCACGGCGATCGAGCTCTCTCAGCGTCAGCTTTTCATCATCCAGATCCAGTACATACTGGAACATGTCGGGGCTTCGCCAGCCCCCCGATGCGTGGATATCAACCTCCTGCACTCTTGGATTTCGTTTCATTCGCGCGGCGATATCTTCGGCCAGCAGCAGGAGCTCATCATACGAAAACCCCCTCAGGCTGATCCTCCTGCCCATGGACCCACCGCCAAAGCCGGTGCTGAACCCATCGCCCAGACCTGAAACTGAAATTCCTGAGTTTCCAGTACGGGCCGCCAGAAATTGCGCATCGAAATAGAACTGGTACGGTTCACTTTCAAACAGGTACTCATCTTTGATGTAAAACCGCATCTGCGCACCTGAAAACTCAGAGACGTTGGTTTCAAAATACTCGAAGGCGTGAGCATAGGGCCGGGCGGTCTCCTCGAAATTTCTGGCCATCTTGTCAATCTCCTCCATCGGTGTTCCCTGGGGTGTTCGGATGTTGATAAAGATGCTCTCGCCCTGGCGCCGGCCCCAGGGAGTTCCAAAATAGGTTTCGTTGAAGAATTTGTAGGTCAGACCGCCAACTACCGGATCGATATCACTTCGGCTGTCGAAATAGGCGCGGGTAAACTCCGGCCACGCCGTATCGTCCCAGTCCGGTTCATCAATGGCAAAAATCGGGATCCCAAACACGGCGATCAGCAGAATATAGAAGGCCCATCGTGCTTTGTGGCGATAGTAGAACAGGCGTACCAGGAACCGATTTAATGCCCTTCCAATTTTCTTTTTGAGTGATCTTTCCTCTTTAACCGGGGCAGATGGCACCAGCCAGATCAGCGAGTAGGGAATCCAGGTCAGCGCCACAATCACCGATGAGATCAGTGTGAGCGTGAGTGCAATGGCAAGAGGCACCAAAAATAACTGAAGCTCCTCCATGGCAAAAAAGAGCGGTATAAAGATACCCACCGTAGTAAGCGTGCTTCCAAAGACCGGAACCAGCGTGTAGGGGAGCTCCTCCCGAACGTGATTGAGCCGATCCTTCAGCGTTTGCGGCAGTTTAGGATTGAGCTGTTCGAACACGACAACGGCGTTGTCGATGATCATTCCCAGGGCCACGGTGAGACCTGCCAGGGTCAGCACATTCAGCGTGTAGTTCATAAAAAAGAGGATGCCGAGGCTCATCATCAGAGAGAAGATGACGCTGCCCAGAATGACAAAAGGGGCGCGAAAACGGCGGATAAAGATCAGCAGTATCAAAAAGACGGAGAGCAGGCTGAACATCGACTGGTACTGAAGATCGCCAAACTGCCGGCGAAGATCCTCGGTGGAGTCGCGCTCGAGCTGCAGGGTTACATCGGCCGGCATCACGCTCTGGATCTGCTCCATTTCACCCCGAACGCGTTCAGCCAGGCGGATGGCGTCGGAGCCGCTCTCCCGCACAAACGTCATGCTAAGCGCAGGGTTTCCGTTCAGCCGCTTCAGGCTTTTAACGGGGTAGTCCTCGATATCAACGTGCGCAAGTTCTCCCAGGCGTACCTGCCGGCTGCTGTTTGGGAGGCTGATGCGCATCTCGCGAATATCGTCTACCGACTCAAAACTCGGAGGAATCAGCATACTCAGGCGGGAGCCGCTCTGTTCAATAAATCCGCTGGACTGCCAGTTCAGTTTCCGGCTCACCTCCTGCAAAATCTCTTCAGAACGCAGCCCGTAGCGCTCAATCAGCGGGGAGTTAAATCGTACCGTCAACGCCGGATCTTCCGCTCCCCTGATTTCGATATCAGCCAGGCCGGGATAACCCAGCAGCCTCAGGCGGATCTGCTCCTCTGCAAAACGGTAGAGCTCCCGTTTACTGCGGTCTCCGCTGATGGAGTAGGCCATGAAGGTCTCCTGCTCCTGCAGTTCCTGCGGAATGGAACGGTTAATGCGCGGCTGACGCACCTGTGGCGGCAGCTCATCAGCAAGGCCAAAAAGGTACTCCTGCAGCTCCAGGATGCGGTACTCAACCGGCGTATCTTTCTCAAACGTAATGGTAACCCGCGAGCGCCCCTCATTGGAGACCGACCGGATCTGATCCACATTTCTCAGTCGCGTAGCCACCGACTCTACCCTGCGCGTAATCTCCTGCTCCACCACTTCCGGGCTTGTGGTTCCCCAGTTGTAGTTCACCGTCACCGAAGGAAGCCGCAGGTCCGGCGCCATCTCCAGCGGAATATTCATCCACGCCACCACCCCCACAATGGCAATCGCCATGTAGCTGAGAGAGATGAGATATTTTCGGCGGAAGATTTCGTTCATTTATGAGGGAAAAGTGAAAGGTGAAAAGTGAAAAGTTATCTCGACGAGACCATCGCAGATAACATGGCAAATATTGAGTTTGCCTGAAGCCCGAGCTTTTCTATATCCTTTTCATTCAGATATTCCAGATCCAGACTGATTTCAATTTGTGTATCGATTTCAACCAGAGAAGATCTTGCTATTTCGAAAAAGCGTTCCCGCTCCACCTTAGATTTACGTGCTGATCCTTCAGAAATATTTGATGGAACAGAAATGGCTGCTCTTCGAAGTTGACTTACAAGTACATATTTTTCTTCTACGGGAAATTTTCTTGTCAACAGATAAATCTCTTTAACGAGTTCAATACTCTTCTTCCATACCGATAGCTTTTTATGATTTAGATTTAACATAGTGGTTCATTTTGATTTAAAATTGCATTCAACTATATGATGCATTTTCATTCGTTACCTTACACTTTTTTAAAAAACTAACCTTTCACCTTTCACTTTTGCCTTTTCACTTTTCACTTCTCATACTATGGAAGCCCAAACGTAACCGGCAATGTTTGTCTGGCAACCACAGCCTCGCCGTTTCGTTTTGCTGGAATATAGGTTCCCGATTTTACCAGCCTGATCGCTTCTTCATCCATTCCGTAGCCGGCGCTCTGGGCAACAATTAAATCCCGGGCATTTCCTTTAAGATCTACGATAAAGTCAATCACTACACGTCCGCCTGCTTCAGCCCGTCTTGCCTCTTCAGGGTAGCGCAATCCCATCAGAATACTCACCATTCCGCCTTCAACCTGCGGCGATTCATCGAGTTCGCTGTGGTGTACAACCTGATCGCGAAGCTGTTCAAGCTCCGCCGGTGACAGGTCACTCTCCGGCATAAATCCGTTTAACGTGTTAAACTCCTTCGAACTGCCGCAACCTGCTACAATCAGCAGGATGAGTACTAAAGAAAAAAACGCCGGTAACTGTAACTTGTTCATCTAATATGTTCTTTAAAAATTTCTTATGTCTTAATGCAATTCTGGGTCACTAAAACAAATTCATTAAAACCCATCTGAATCTCTCCGCCAGCCGGAGGCAGATTTGATT
>CAZKIZ010000229.1:4431-5940 GCA_964552935.1 uncultured Rhodohalobacter sp.
ACTATTTGAGTGACCCACCTCTGAGCAGTCGCTAATTGTGCCTTCGGTTGCCAGTGTTTTTCTGGTCCCGGCGGATGCCGGGATGCTCTGTCTCCTCCCAAGAGGAGAGGTAAATACCTCCCCTCAATGCAACCTGTAAAAAATTTCGAACTCATTCGTTGTTTTCCTTTCCCTTTTCACCTTTTACTTTTGCCATCTCATATCTCAAATCTCATATCTATTATCTCTAATCCACTACATCATCCCTCAAAATCTGGCCCGCCATTCTCGGCCTTACTCTTTGCAGATGACTCAGCGCAAAGTGGCGGTCAACGGCAAGGGTATCGCCGGGACTGATATCTTCGTGGTTGACAATTGCCCAGTCAGACGTGGCGATTTCCGGATCAACATAGACCCACTCTACCGTTTCATTATTCAGTTTAAAGACGAGTGTCCGGCCGCCGTCCCGCTCCAGTATGGCTGACCGTGGTACGCGGGCAATGCCTGAATGCGCCTCGATCTGTATTCGTCCCTCTACCGTCATACCGGGACGAAGAGTGCGATCGCTGTTATCCACTTCCACCACTACCTTGCCGGTTTTACTGTCGGCATCAACAACCGGGGAGATCGCTTTTACAAATCCCTCTTTTCGGTTTCCTGACGGTGAGAACAGCTCCACAGCCATCCCCTCATTCAGGCGGGTTAGTTCAGACTCAAGCACATCCAGGCGGACCAGGACGGTACGATCATCAATCAGCCTGCCAAGTTCAGTTCCCGCCTGCACATAGGCACCCTCTGTAATCCGTTCCGGTACAGAGAGACTGCCGCTGAACGGCGCTTTAACCGTTGTGTAGGAGAGATCCAGCTTTGCGCGGTTCAGTGCCGTTTCGGCATCCGCCAGACCCGTACTGATACGGACCATCCGGTCATCCTGCATCTCCCCGCTGTTACCGCTGCGGTTTTGTCGCTGGCGCATTTCTATGGTGTAAGCCGACATAGCGGTTTCGAGCTCATTTTCGGCCTGATTAAGCTGGTACTGCCATTCCTGGTCATCAAACTGCAGAATGGTGCTTCCCTGCTGAACCCGGGCCCCATCTTCAAGAACCGTTTCATCCACGAATCCGCTGATTCGCGGCCGGATCACAATCTCGCGGCTCGCCTCAACCACCCCCTGGCTCTCGATATACACGTGCAGATCGCGGTCGTCAGCAGTGGCAAAAATCACGTCCGGCCGAATCTCAACACTTTCGTCCGCCTCCGGCCTCTCAGGTTCATCCTCTCCTGCACAGGCACCGAGTCCCATCAGAAGTATCGTAATTACCATCAGAATAAAAGCGAATCGATTTTTCATACTGTTTGTGATTATCTGTGACTGTTCAAATTTGTTTACTCACCCTTCATTGCGATAAGGAAAGAATTGACTCCCCCTTAAAAAAGGGCTCCTCTTTTATCCCGCGCCAGCGAGACTGAGGGGAATGTTTCTCGGGACTCATTTCCAAGCTCAAAATTTTAATTTCCAATTTATTCATC
>CAZKIZ010000230.1:0-5920 GCA_964552935.1 uncultured Rhodohalobacter sp.
AGAAATACCATGTCTTTCTCTGGCAGTATTACCATGCTTATTCATTCATCGGACGAAAAAACCAATCGTCCGATGAAGTCCGTGGTCGTTAATTCGGCTGAATAATCGCTGCTTCAGAGGAGACTACGGTAATTGCAATCAGCGCAATCATGATAAAGAGATTTATAAACAGGTTGATCGTGTCGATTACTGACTCCATTTTGTAGGTCGTCTGAATTTCGTAATACTCGGCCAGCTGTTTGGCGTTTTCGCGCAGGGCACCCGATTCTGCTCCAAGCCTGAAACGGCTGATTGCGGTATTTGAAAACACACCGGTCGCCTCCATCGATTCAACCAGCCCTGCTCCGTCTTTAAGCATCATTTTGATCGCCACCTCTTTGATCCGCTTCTCCATGTAGGTGTTTCGGCACGCTTCGGCCGCTACCTTAATCACGTCAATATTCTGTCCCGATCCGCTGTAGAGCGTGTAGAAAACACGAGCAAAAATCTCGATACTTGTTTTGTGAAGCAGATCACCAATAACCGGTATCTTTATGATATACTGATCCAGCATCAGTTTCCCCTTCGGAGTTTTCACATACCATATAAAAACAGCAAGCGGTATGATATGGGCCAGGGTCAGCATAATCCAGTTATCCTGAAGCCAGTAGCTCATTTTCAGAGTTGCCTCTGTCATTGGCGGCAATTGAATATCAAACTCGAGGAAGAGCTCGGCAGTAGCGGGAAAAATATATCCTACGTAAAAAAGCACGGTTGCAATTACCGCAAGAACCGTAACTGAGGGCATCAAAAGGGAGCGGCGAAGATTCTTTTTAAACTCGGCATCTCTCTCCAGAAATTTCGCCGTACTTTCAAATACCAGGGCCATATTACCGGAAGTTGAGGCCACACTGAGCATGTATGCGGCAAACTTGCCGAATACGTCTTCGTGCTTACCGTACACCTCACTCCCCTCTTTTCCATCCTTCAGATCTTTCTGAATCTCTTTGATAACGTCCTTCATCTTCTTGTTCTCTGTATCTTCATACAGCAGATCAAGAATTTCATCGTAGGATAGCTGCTGCCTCAGCAGATCTGCAGAAAGACTTACAAACGTAACAATTTCGTTTGTGGGAACTCCGCCCTTAAAGTCAAAAAGCTTTCGATTGATACGGTGAACTTTAAAACCGAGCTTTGTGAGCGCTCTTTCCAGCTCCTCTTTATTGTACGCCTCCTGCTCACCAACGATCTTCTTCTTACCCGGACGCTGAGCCTTGTACTCGAAAACCTGCTTTTTTTCGATCGCCTGCACGCTGATGCCATTTTTTTGAACAAGCTTGTCAACTTTGCTCTTAGCTTCTTTTTTTGATCCTGCTTCGAACTCAGTTTTAATAGATTTACCGGCTTTCGAAGTGGCTTTTAAACGAAATTTAGGCATGATGCAGCGATTATTTTACACTAGAGTGATCTGTCAATGGTTCTTATCGACAGATGAAACCCGAAACATAAATAGAGAACTCTGCCCGGTTAAACAGCTTTGCAAGAAAGGTTGTTTTAATTGTGCTGCTCTGCGTACCTTTACCTGCAATCATCAATCAATAAACTGTTGGATATGGGCACTACTGACTCACTGCAAACACTGAAGCATTCTGATAAAGAGATTTCATCTTATCTCGAAAAGCTATCCAGGCTAAATCTGGACAGCAGCTACTACCTGACAATTGTTGCCGGTGAAAACAGCAGTGCTAAGAACGGTTTTGCGAAGAAAATCAAAAATCAGGCCGGGGACAGTTTCAAAGAGATTGATCTCCGTAACGTCATTAGTACCGAATTAGATGAAAGCAAGGATGAGATCGATCGAATGTTCGAAACTCTGGGATCCGCCAGCTATATTTGGTTAAAGAATGGGGATCAATTGGGCGGCGTATATACAGGTTTCTCATATTCCGTGCGCAGATATGCAACGCCTCAGGAGAGATATCTCATAGAAAAGATTTCCAAATCCGAAAAACGGTTTTTCATCGACCTCGAAGACATTCATACCGTAAACAACCTGATGAGACGTCACGCTCAAACGCTAATTACGTTTGAGCATTCGTCATCTTTCTTTGGGAAGCTGAAGCAGATTACACTGAACGGATCTTCATTTGCCAGCAATCGGAAGGCTCTCGTTTAATTAAGCCCTCCGACGGCGGGTGATTCAGATTCTATCCGATAACCTACATAGTCACTTTGTTCTCTTGTCTCGGATCAAGATCATACAGTGATGATACCGTTGCCTGAATGGTTTTATACCACTCGTTTCCGAAGGTGTCGTTTATTTCATAAAAGTCGGAAAAATCAGGCTTCCTGATCTTCATCTTCCACTCCTGGTTTTTCGCTTTAAATACGGGATCGATATGAAGAAGCTGATGGTAGAGCAACATCTTTTTTGTGTCGCCGTCCAGCATATCCCACAACTCCCCTGATATCTCAACCAGGTAGTCATTTCCTGAATAGTGCTTTACTTCGCGGGAGGCTTTCATACACTTGGCCGCGCGCTGTTTCGAAATATTTGGATAGATCAACAGATAGCCCACTTCGGCGGGTCCCAGCTCTATCTTATGCTGTTCAATCACTTCGGCTGCAATTTTCTGCATTTCCGGTGATTCCATGAGCTGTTTGTCCGTCAGTTTAATGTCGCCTTCAGGCTTTAAAAAATCGTTTTCTGGCATTGAGTCTGCTACATTTTTGTGCTTAATTATCGTGAGACCAAAGATAAGAAAGATGACTCCAACTTTAAGATTGATTCATCCCTTTTTTTAAACAGAATCAAAAAGCTCCGGGCCTGCGTTATCAGAAGATAGAATCATCCAATTTTAAAGTGCATTTATTATGAAGACGAACTTTTTTCTCTATATTTAAATACCATTTTCGTCCGGGCACATACTAATACAGTGACAAATAAATTTTAGTCAATCCGCAGAATATGAAAAAAAGTATTATTGGAAGTTTGATAGGTATTGCAATTGTAGTTGCTGCGGATACTCTCGTCAGAGTAGGTATTTCCCTGGCCCTTGAAGGTGAAGTTTCGCTGTTCAGATACAATATTTACCCGGGCATTTGGGGATTTTTAATCAGCTTTATAACTCTCCTGACAAGCTTTGTAGGCGCCGCTTTCACAATTACATATGCCGATAAACAAAAGCAGTTTGGCGTGATCTGTTTTGCGATCTGGTTAATTCTGATTCGTTACGGGCAAATCCATATCGTAATGGATTCTGAACTGTTTCTGCCGATTACGTCGCTCATACTCTCTCTTATAGGTGTAGGGCTGGCCTGGAAATTCTTTTTCAAAAAGAAACAAAGAGAAATGATCAATGAGGCTGAACCGGTGCAGGAGAAAAAGCACCATAAAACGGATACTAATCCATGGTAGAATCTATCTTACTCATCGGGGCCTCTCTCCACTCCGCAAGCTGAGCCGCAATTTCACCTCGTACTCGGTCCATCAGCCCCATTGCGTCTTCTTTAGTAAGCCCGGACGTGTCTACCGGCTGCAAAACCTTCATTCTGATGTAAACATCTTTGGTAAAAACCCAGGTCTTTTTGGGCAGGCAGTCCTGGGTACCATCAATCACAATTGGCAATATAGGAACACCTTTTTCAATGGCGAGATCAAAAGCACCGAGAGAAAATCTCTTCAATTTTCCATCCCTCGACCGCGTCCCTTCCGGAAAGAACATCACAGAACAGTTCTGGTCAAGATATTGTACAGCCTGATCAAAGACCTCCGCACGTTTATTGGCCGCCTTTCGGTCTACAGATATATCACGCGCCCAGCGCATCATCCAGCCTAAAACGGGTATATCAAAAAGCTCTTTTTTGGCCACCCATTTCATCTCCCACGGCAGGTTTGAAATCAGCGGGATATCCGCATTCGAGAGATGATTGCTAACCACGATGTACGGGTTTCGATCATCGATTTCTGTATTGCCCGTAATACTGATATTCCAGTTCGGGTTGATTTTAGATATGGCAAAACCGAGCTTACGAAATAGCTTACCGGTTCTGTAGTGAACCGGGTCGCGATCGAAAAGCTGCACCAATGCGAGCATCGGCAGCCAAATGAGCACTAAAACGCAGATTCCCGTCCAAATAAGCACGGAAAAGAGCTTTTGCATCATAACAGATCAGAATTTTGGTATAAAGCTTTTCACAATTCCCCAAAATCCTTTGGCAGGCTTCAGACTGTTTTTATTGCGTTCAGCGGCTTTATCTATTGAGGGCGGAATGGCAATTTTTTCCAGTTCAGCCAATTTCTCCTCAAGCTTCTCATCCTTTGCCTCTACCTCTTTTTCAGGGGCACGTTTTCCGTTACTCCGCCGTGACTGATCTTCCGTTCGTTTTGGCGATCGATCTTTGGTTTGCACCTCTTTTTCAGAGGTATCTTTCTCGGTACGGGTTGAAGAGCTTCTCTTTTGCCGTTTAGTGTCGGAAGACGGTTTCCCGTTACTGCTCTTTGGCTGTTTGGTATCAGGTTTCTTTTCCGTTTTGGATGGTGCAGAATCGTCTTGTTTGTTCTCCTTTTTAGAAGAGCTGCGCTCCGATCTGCCGCTTTCCGACGGTTTAGATGATTTCGATGACTTTTTCAGATCACCATCCCACGAAAATTCACTCTTCTCATTGAAGTTAGAGGGAAGGTCGATTGTTTTGATCGTATTTCCCTTGATGTTTTCAATTTGAGAAAAAGTACGGCTGTCGCGCTTGCTCACAAATGTTATGGCGATGCCTTTTTTATCATACCGACCTGTTCGGCCAATCCTGTGAACGTAATCATCGGTATTATTCGGTACATCGTAGTTCACAATAATAGACACCTCTTTGATGTCGATTCCTCGGGCAAGAACATCTGTAGCGACAATAACAGGAACTTGTCCGTTTTTAAAAGCCTGGAGCGCTTTGTTACGCTCATCCTGAGAACGATCGCCGTGGATACTTGCGGCTTTAATTCCCTCACGCTTCAGCAGGCGCTGAAGTTCATCTGTTCCTTTTTTTGTGGAGGTGAATATGATGCACGATTCCCACTTAATTGTATCAAATATCTTCTTTACCAGGTCCACTTTCTGCTTGCTTCGCAGACGGTATGCCCGCTGCTCAACCGACTGGCTCGGTTTTGACCGTTCAATTTCAACCAGTGCAGGATCTGTCATGATGGATCCCGCCAGTTTTTTAATTTCGTGCGGCATGGTAGCTGAGAAGAGAAGCGTCTGGCGTTTTTTTGGAAGCCACGAAATGATGGTCTTCATATCGGGCAGAAAACCCATATCAAGCATCCTGTCTGCTTCATCAAGTACAAAATACTCCAGGTGTGAAAAATCGATCCCAAGGACTTTGTATTGATCTATCAACCGGCCCGGAGTGGCAACAATAATATCTACACCGGCTTTTAATGCTTTTGCCTGCTGCGAAAAATTACTCCCCCCTATTACCGTGGCTGATGAAATTCCGGCATGATACCCGATCGCAAAAATTTGTTCATCAATTTGTGATGCGAGCTCACGGGTGGGGCTCAAAATCAGCGCCTTAATCCCCTTTCTGTCGCTTTTGAGGACACGCTCCATAATTGGAATCACAAACGCCCCCGTTTTACCGGTACCGGTTGAGGCTGCAGCAATAAGATCTCTGCCCTCTGAAACTATAGGGATGGCTTGTTCTTGTACCGGGGTGGGTTCTTTAAACTGCAGATCGTTGAGGCCGGCGATTAGCTCGTCGGATAAATTAAATTCAGTAAACTTCAAATGGGTCCTTTCTGTAATATTAATAAGTAGTATCAGGGAGAATGATGTTCCCTGTAATGGAGTGGCTTTTTATGTTGTTCAACCAAAACCATTCGTTAAAAAAAAGAGCGGAATTAAACTCTGAAAACTTTAGCCTGCATTATTCACAAATAATGGTCGAT
>CAZKIZ010000231.1:0-5876 GCA_964552935.1 uncultured Rhodohalobacter sp.
CGGGCTCTCGATTTAAAATCACCGTCTACCTGTTGTGATACAGTCTCGCTGTAGTATCGCCTTGCTTTCTCCTGCTCCTGCAACGCTTCAGACGTGAGTCCGGCGTAGTAGTTAGCGACGCTGTAGTAGAGCCTCTCAGGCCTGTTAGGGAGACTGTAGCCGTGCTCAATGGCCAGCTTGAACGAGCTCAAAGCTTCATCAAATCTATTCAGCCGGTAATGAGCTCTCCCCTCCCAAAATCTCAGCTCCTCAAGCAGGATATCGCTGTTGGGTAAATTATTTGACTGCCAGTGACTCATCGCCTCATCTACCTGTACCAGTACCTCTTCATTGCGGTTTTGGCTGGCGAGCGTTCTCACGATCAGTCTTCTGTAGTAGCTATTGTCCGGATAGTCATCCACCAGCCTTTGAAAGTAGACTATGGCCGAGGAGTAATCTCTCTCGTAGTTTAAGAGGATATTTCCCATAAAATAGGTGGCTTCCGGCCGGGAAAAGATTCCCTCATTTGCTGCAATATCGATTTTTTTCAACCCCTCCTCCCGATCGCCGTCCGGCAAAAACCAGGAAACGGCCCTTACAACCGGATACTCATCAGGAATGTAAGCGGCGTAATACGACACCATCCCCCTCACAAATTCGTTGTCGGTAAATTCCGGCACAACTTCCATCAGCTGCTGATACGATACGTACGCTTTTCGTGCTGTACGAACGCTGGTGAGCCAGCTATCCCTGTTTGAGTAGTGGCGTGCAATGTAGCCGTTGGCAAGCGCCCTTATAACCAACGCATCCGGGTGATTCGACTCACGGCTCAACACCCGCCCGGCTTCGTAATCACTCCTCTGCATCGCTTCCATCAGCGCATCATCCAGTGAGTGGTCGTAGAGATCCTCCAGCACATTCCACCACACTTCCATTGCATCCCACATTGACCAAATAGGATGTTCGGGATAGCGATCCTGCCAGCTCTGCATAATCGCCCGTGAAGCATCCGTGTTTCGGTTGTAAAGAGAATCAATAGCGGCTACGGCATCACTCTGGAATTCTTCGTCGTGAATCAGTACAGGAGTTTGTGCATTCAGCTGCAGGGCAGAACAGAACCAAAACAGAGCGGGGAGTATGAAAAACTTAGTCCGAATCATTCAGTACTTTTTTAAACGATGGGTTAAACTACCGTAAAATCTTCACAAACAGATGATTTTGGCTTGCTATCTCAAATATTCCAGGAACCACGTTTCAGTAGATTCCAGAAGATTATCAAACGGTTCCGGCAGATCCTCATCTTCAAACGGATGCGATGTTCCAAACGTATGTCCGGTTCCATCTATCAGCAGCAGTTCCTTGTCATCCGACGGACATGCTCTGAACAGTTTTTTCGATTCGGTGGGTGAGACAGCCTCATCATCTTTTCCGGCGGCAAACAATACCGGGATATGAAGCTCACTTACTCGTTTTATTGCCATCAGTCGGTCTGCGTGCTCGATGGCGTCATCGTAAACAATCTTGTCAACGGGTAAAGATTCGCCGGTTCTTCCGTTTATAATCTCGGTAAACCCCTTCTTGTTCCAGTCGTTTACCATCTCTTTACTCCATCTCTTGTTATAGTCGGAAACTGCTGACCATGTAACAAGACACTGAATCGCGGAAAATTCCGCTGCTGCCGCAACTGCTGTATGACCTCCTCTTGAATGGCCAATGATTCCAATTTTATCCGTATTCATTGTGACCTGATCGCTCTTTAAATTCCCTTTTTTCAGATGATTTATCACACTGCCTACATCGTCAAGGTCGGAACTGAGAGTCTGCTTTCGAAACAGTTCAGGTTCGTCAAACTCAAGCATGCTTTTGCCCACACCGTTTTTAGAAAGGTTGAAAGCCACGACGCAAAAACCCTGTCTTGCAAGATATTCGCACGCATCGGGAAATGCTCCCCAGTCTTTAAAACCTTTAAATCCGTGCAGGAACAGAATGATCGGAAATGCCCTGGTTTTAGTCGTTACAGGGGTGTAGAGATCGTAATAAATGGGTAGATTTTCCTTTGATGGTACAGAACCACTCTCCTTTTTTACACTGCTATACATTATTGATCCGGTTGATTAAAATCGAGTGTGTCAAGTTTAACTAGTTTTCGAAGGTTGTTGATCTCCTCCTTTCTGAGATATCTCCAGCGTCCAACCCTGAGGTCTTTCTCCTGGAGGCCGGCGTACTGTATTCGCTTGAGTTTTTTCACATCGGCTCCAATGAAATCTACCATCCGCCGGATCAAGTGATTCCGGCCTTCGAACACGCTGATTAATATTGAATCCGCGCGGAAAGCGTCCCGGCTGACCGATTCCGGTTTTGCAAACCCGTCTTCCAGCTCCACTCCCTCCCTCAGCCTGATCATCTCCTCTTCAGTGAGTACGCGGTTTGGCTGCACAAGGTACGTTTTTTTCACTTTGTAGCTCGGATGCATCAGCCTGTGGGCGAGGTCGCCATCATTGGTCAGCAATAGAAGGCCCATGGTTTTTCTGTCGAGCCGGCCAACCGGGTAGACGCGGTTGCCGGTTGCATCTTCAATAGTATCCATAACGGTATCACGGTCCCGCTCATCATCCGTAGTGGTAATTGTGCCGGAGTTTTTATTCAGCAAAATGTAAACAAATGGCTCCAGCGTGAGAGTTTGGCCATTAACGGTTATGGTATCAGTTTTTTTTACTTTTGACCCCAGTTCCGTGACAACCGTACCGTTGACTTTTACCTTTCCTGCCTCAACGTACTGATCCGCATCCCGCCTTGAACAGAGTCCGGCATGTGCAATATATTTATTGATACGCATCTCCTCCTCTGCGTGAGGCTGCTGAGACGCTGTTCGTGGTTCTTTAAGAGAACCTTGCGCTCTTTTAGAGCGATTCTTTTTACCGGAGCTGCTTTTCCCCGGACGTTTCCTTTTACCGGAAAAGTCGTTGCTTGCTGAGTCAGAATTCCCTGACGGTCTTTTTTTCTTTTCGGTCATAAATGTAGTCTTGATATGTTGTAAATCTATTATTTAAAATGTGCGAACGTCGAACTCACGCTCTTCAAACCAGTCGGCTTTTCCTGCGTCTGTGTTGATAATAATTCCACCAAGCAGCGCAATTTTCAGATTACTCAGCTGAGGGCTGCTTTTTTCAACCAGCGATTTAATTCTTGCGCTGATTTTATCAAACATAATGTCAGTGGCAGCAGAAAGTGGATCATCACTGGAAACGATTTGATCTCTGCCTTCCTTTAGCTCATCTATAAGTTTCCACTGCTGGTAATCGTAATCGCGGTCCGGTTCTCCTGCATCGTCCGATTGCAATGTGTTTACAGCTCCCACAAGAGCTCCGCAGCAGCTCGACTCTTTGTGCTGGCCTGATCGGATTACTTTTCCGATACCTTGTTTTTCTGACATACCGATATGAGGTCCATAGATGATGATGGCGGCCCCGTCTTCCGGTATGTGGGCGGAAAATGCACCAAATCCGGTCAGTCCTGTAAATGGAAATCCGGCCAGTCCACCCAGCTGGAAAGGTGTTTCTACGGCTACGTAGTCCCGGAAATTTGTCGCGGACCTGATAATTTCATCGCTGCAGACAGAAGCTGCAAGAATCGTTTTATCAAGGTCAAATCCATAATCAGTTTGCAATGTTTTAACTCGCTTTTCGGTATAAGCTTCACCCTCTTCTGCGCCAGGGTAGAGTGTTTTAATGTCAGTCATTTCTAACTAGATTTTATATTTTTTTGATATAAAGTTCACCTCTTAAAGTAGCGGTAAAGCAGATCAATTCTAAATGGATTGGAGCGTAAATATGGTTCAGGAATTCTTTTCACCTATCAATTTATGAATGTTGAAATCTGCCTCGATAGAAATGGATTCACAATTCTGGTGAGTTAAAAAGTATATACGATTTTCAAACAGAGATACTAATTTGTGCATTATTCGCTGATTTGACCATAAATAAAAAGCCGGAATCACGCACATCGTATATACTCATAATTATCAATATCTTACGCTTAAATAACCGCACGTTTTTGACTCAAAAACAGAACTGCCATTCCGTCATATTAATTCTAAAAACCCAGATCAAACTTCACACAAATCTGATCTATATTTATTATATATATCTATACTCTTACTGTTGTCTTACAATAACTTAACATGTTTTATTTAAATTAGTTAAAACGTTATTAATCGTCTTTTCCGTACGCTTTTTTCGGGTCAAATGAGCGCTCACCAATTGTATACTCAAGCTTCCTGGGTTCGTCCTTCAAAACGGCCCTGTAGAAACAGCTGCGGTATCCGTTATGGCAAGTCCCCTCTCCCTTCACGTGAACTCGCATCTGAATGACATCCTGATCGCAATCTACGAGAACCTGGACCACCTCTTGTTCCAGCCCGGAACTCTCCCCTTTCACCCAAAGCTTTTTTCTGCTCCGGCTGTAGTAGGTAGCTTTACCGGACTCAATTGTTAGCTTCAGTGCCTCTTCATTCATCCATGCAAACATCAGCACTTCTTTGGTCGATGCATCAATCGTAATGCAGGGTATCAAGCCGTCGCTGTCAAATTTAGGAGCCAGTTCTGTTCCCAGCTCAACTGATTCTTTGTCCATATTTTTTCTTTTCTCGCTAAGTGATAGAGCCATCGTTCTATTTTATATTTGATCTATTCATTTAAGTCTCGTCATCCGGGTTCCGTTTAGGCACAGGATCATATCCGGACGTGCCCCAGGGGTGACACTTGCCAATTCGCTTTAGCCCCAGCCACAATCCCTGCACCACTCCCCACTCCCGCAGTGCTTCAATCATATACTGAGAACAGGTTGGAGAGTGCCTGCAGCTGGGACCGAGAATCGGAGAAATTGTAACCTGGTATACTCGGACTAATGTAATCAGAATCCATCGTAAGGAGTCTTGAATGACTCCAATGACAGAGAAACAGCGATTATTTCTATTTGATCCGGTGTTACTCAATATGAAGCTTACTTTTGGAGTGTCCCCCTTCTCCCAAAGGGATGCCCTCGGCAAAAGGGGGACTTTTATCTTTTTCCGACCCAGAGATCGGGGAATTAAACCACTTATGATTAAAAGTTGCCTCAGCCAAACTCTGTGATAGAAGATAATCTGATAACCTATTCACCAATAACAAATAACCAATTTCTCAGCTCGGGAACCTTAGATAAGGCACCCTTTAATTTCAGAAAACGCGGTACTACCGACCCAAAATCAATGAGAGCTGGCTACTCAATGTCATAGGTTGTCTTGCCGCTTTTTTCGTCTTTCAGCGTAATTCCGATCTCTTTCAAATCATCCCGGATCTTATCAGATGTGTCAAAGTCTTTCTTAGCGCGAGCTTCAGCCCTGATTTCTATAAGCAATTTAAGAAGATCATCCGTTTTGCTATGCTCTGCGTCTGATTCCGGTTTCAGGCCTAAAATGTCCGTCACAAACACTCTGAACGTCTCCTTCATGCGATCAAACACAGGCTTTGATAGTGCACCATCCTCTATTTGATTGTGATGCAGAGCATTAATTTTGTTTACTATATCAAAAAGTGCTGCCAGAACCTGTGCGTTATTAAAATCATCGCTCATTCTCTCGTAGCATCGATCGCAGATCTCATTAATCTCTTTATCAAGACTTCCGCTGCTGGTTCCGGATGATACTGATATATCGTCCAGGTAACGCAGTGCGTTCATCATCTTCTCATACCCCTTTTCGGCAGCCTCAAGTGCTTCATTCGAAAAGTCGATCTTGCTTCTGTAGTGCGACTGCAGCATCAGGAACCGGACCACCATTGGGCTGAAAGTGCGTTCCAGATAGTCGTGCCCCTCTGAAAAGAGCTGGTCGAGAGTGATGAAATTGCCCGCCGATTTAC
>CAZKIZ010000232.1:0-5863 GCA_964552935.1 uncultured Rhodohalobacter sp.
TCATAAACCTGCTGCTTACCGATCTTGAAGTTTTGATAAGTGAAATGGTTATTATGGGATCAGAGGAGTGGGAAAACGCATCGCTTTCAAACTGGCAAAATCGAAATTTCGAGATCTACTACTCCAAAGCTTTTGGTGAAAGAGCCGACAGCAGCACAGTGGAGTTTGTTATGCAGGATTTTGAAACACGATTTGGGATTGAACCTGACCGGTTCGCCAAAATCGGTTTTGATGTTGGAACGTATGTTTTTCAAAGTCTGAGTGAGGCGGGAAATCCAAAATATCTTGGCGAAGTCCTCAGAAACAGGGAACCATACAATGGGCTCGAGTTAAGCATACACATGGACCAGAAACGAATCAATCAAAGTATGTTTATTCACCCACTCAGTAATCCTGCTGTAGAGCGCGCTTCGAGATAGTTGTTGCTTCGATTACCTAAGGTTGATTGTATTCAGTACATAGATTGACCAGCAGAGAAAGATCAGGTTTGGTCCTCAAATTCATTTACAATGAATTACTGGTGTCCGGTTAAAACCTGTCAGGTTTATTAGGTTTTTAAATTCATAACAAGGTTTTTATTCATCAAACCTGACAGGTTTAGAATTGACATGACAATAGATTGTCTCTCTACACGTGAATCCGGCTTCAATCTAGCTGTATTCGTTATGAGTCTGAATTTTCATACGCCTCTGCCTCTTCTCTTTCCCGCTTAATGCGATATTGCTCTCTGAGCCAGGTACGCCAGTTCTCGCTGGACCTGCGGTGTTCCTCGAACGTACGGTTAAACTCATGATTGCCTTCCGGGGTAGCAACCATAAAAAGATAGTTGTGATCCTCAGGGTTCAGCACGGCACGGATTGATGTTTCATCCGGGTTTGTAATTGGCCCGGGTGGTAAACCGGCATGCAGATAGGTGTTGTAAGGATGATCATAACGGTAATCTTCAAACAGCAGCCTGCGCCTCTCTCCAAGAGCATAAAGAACTGTGGGATCAGCCTGCAGAAGCATGTTCCTGTTTAATCGGTTAATGTAGAGTCCGCTGATTGTAGATTTTTCATCGCGATTACGGGCTTCCCACTCAACAATTGAAGCAAGGATAAGAACTTCATCAAGCGTAAACTGACTTGCTTCGATTTGATCCGCTAATCCATTTACGATCCGTTGATTAAATTCCCGGTAAATTCGGCGAACCACGTTTTCAGGTGAGCTGCTCCAGTACATTTCGTACGTGTTTGGCAGCATTCTGGCGAAAAGCTCTTCACCGGTCAGCCCCAACTCAACCGCAATGGCTGATGAATCCGTAAACTGCGATGCTATGGAGGCCGAATCTGTTTTAAGCTGTCGTGATAATCGCTGAGACAGCAGCCCAATATCGATGCTTCCGTGAACCAGTACACGGCCGGGATCCTGAATGCCGCGAGCCATCTTCGATAATAACTCACCATACGAAATAGATTCATGAATTTCGTACCGGCCGGAGTTGAAATTTCTCCACCCGAGAATAGAACCGGCCCAGATCAGCTCATCACGGTCGGCAACAACACCTGCCGATTCCAAAATATCATGAAGATCATTTAGGTTGGTTCGCTCATGCAGAAGAATTTCAGCTACTCCCTCCGTTTTCAGAGCTTCACTGCTGTAGAGTCTCGAATATCTCGATCCAAACACCAATGCAAAAAAGAGAATAAAAAACAGTAAGGCGGCGATAAATTCCCGCATAGAAGGATAGCTCATAACATCAGATTCAATTTCTTCAAAGACTCTAAATATACGTTATCTACAGATTCCAATACAATCGATCTGATCACTCCAAACGCGAGACTTTCGCTGATGGTTTCTTCCGGCTAACTAAAAAGTAGGGTTAAAACGAATCCATAAAATGGGATCTGGCTCAAAATTATTGAGTGGCCAGGCTACTTCAGCTCTTAGAGCACCATTGCCTATACCAACGCCCGCATCGTGCTGAAAGACGTTAAGGGCAGCATCCCCAAATCCGGAAAACGGACTTTCACCATTTACAAGACTCTCATTTTGCTGAACCCAGCCTGAATCCAGAAACGCAAGAAAGTGCATATTGTAGGATCTCAGCCAGCGGGCTTCCTGTTGTCCCGGAGTACCAATTTTCAGCTCAATGTTACTCAGCAGCATTTGATTGCCCCTGTAGAATTTGTAAGGAGTTCCTCTTAAGCTTCCAATTCCGCCTAACTGAGACGCTTTAAAATCGGGTGCAGAACCGGTAATTGATTCTGCCCTTAAACGCCAGTTCAGCACTGAACCCTCATCCACATTAAAAAAGAGCTTCGTATCTGCCCAGTATTTTGAATACCGATAATCAGAATCTGTTCTGCCATTATCGGCAAGCTCCATTCCAAATGAAGCAGACACCGTAAATTCTCTTGTGAGAAGTACGTTTCTGGGATTGAGAGAAAGACTGAAACTGTAGCTGTCGATATTAATCTGGTCTGAATCAGCATCGATCGGCGGGTTTGGCCGATAGGTACTTGAAAAACCAAAGAGTGAAAATGCTGTTTCCTGTTGCAGGCTCGACACCTGATCAGCGTTATAAGAAAATGCTGCTTCAATGAGCCTGTTTGTTCTGTATACCGCGTAGATACCGAAACCATCTGAGTGATAATAATCAAGGTAGTCGTACCCGGCAAAAAGTGACGTCAGCGTATTCTCAATCAGGCCGGTTCGCCAATAATCTTCCGTACCGGTTGCATTATGGAATTCTGCACCGAGCATAAACCTGCCACTTTCTCCAAAGAGTCTCTCTAATCCAAACGCGTAATCAATATTACCCGAGGCCGTACCTATCCCGATAAAACCGTGCGGCTGAATTTCAGGAACTGTCATGAAGGAACTTCGTCTGAACCACTGCATGCGCTCTTTTTTTATCGAAATAAAGAGTCCGTTCACTCTGTTGAAGTGTACCGCTGGCAGGTTGGGATACTGGCTGTATAGCGCATTGGAATAGTACGGACCGGCTTCAAAACCACCGCCCAGATCGATGCCTGTATTGGCTAAATATCTTGCTGATCGCTCCACATCTGACTCATCAAACTGAAAATTGGGATCCTCCAGGAGCTCATCGAGTGAGGGTCCAAAGATTACCGATCGCATAAATGGAACTTCTTCTGGCTCCCCCGTTTCACCCTCTTGCTGCTGGGTCTCCTGTGCGGCTGAAATCAATGGGTACGTGCATAAAAGAGTTAAAAATCCGAAGAAAAGTACGGCTCTGCTATACATATCAATCAATATTCTTTTTTTAAGATGTTTATAAGATTTTGAATGTGATCTCGTAACGGTAACGAAATTAACTCCGCACCTTTAGTGATATCACTGCGCGGTACATTTTCTGCAAATCGTCTGTCTTTCAGCTTCTTGGTCACGGATTTCACCTTCATGTCTGAAAACCCGTTTGGGCGCATTAAAGAAACCGCATTCATGAATCCGCTTAGTTCATCACAGGCAAACAGATATCGTTCTAAATTCGTCTCAGGCTCTTTACCAGTACGCTCCGGGGCGTGTGACTCTACAGCGTTTATGATGCTCTGGCTATACCCGCGATTGGGTAAGATCTCGCGCACAGCTATTAGCGGATGCTCATCCGGGTGTTTCTCCCAATCAAGGTCATGAAGCAGTCCGGCGGTCCACCAGACATGCTTCTCGTCCTCCGTTAAATTCAGAAGACCGGCATATCCATCCATAGCCGTTGCCACCATATGGCAATGCTGACGAAGGCTTTCTGATTGAATAAATTCTTCTAAGAGGGCAATTGACTGGTTTTTGTCTGGTTCAGACATAACTGATTATTTAATTTCTCCTAAAATCTGAAGAGCATGCTTCCGGTTGTATTCAAAACTAAAGCTTTTGTAGTTAATCATATCAACAATAGTACCAATTAAACATAGCCCTGCTGTAAAAAAGTAGATCACCCCGATACCTATATGTCCTGCAAAAAAACGGTGAAGCCCTGCAACCCCAAACAGACCCGCCATAGCCAAAATCAGAAAGAAGATCGGGTCTTTCCTGCGTGCTTTATAGGTTGATTTAAAGAGTTCAAGCTGCTCTTCAGGCATATCTTTTACACAATTATAAATATAGTGAAGTTCGTCTCCTTCCAGTTCAGGAAAGTGTTTTAAAGCATTTTTCATAAGATTTTTCTTAATGAATTGTTACGTATAAAAATGGAATAAATTCTGTGAGAAATAATCGCAACACCGGCAATGCCAAATGGATGCATTTGCAGCGAGCTAATAATGTCACCCCGGAAAAAAAGAGCTACAGAGCGGCCAAATCCTTCGCCCGGACAAAAAGGAGCCGACATGAATTCAAATAGGCACAGAGAAAAAGAGCCGGATGCAGGATTTATAAAAGCCATCAAAATCAAACCGGTCAAGAGGGTGATCCATTCGAAATGCAATAAAAGAAACCGTTGGATAGATTCATATAAAGTCATAGTATCCGTTAATATATGTAACTCAGAGAGCAATTTGCATCAATATTAAAATTGAATGCAGACGCTTTTTGTTGTGTTTATACAGTCAATCAAAATGCCATCTATTAATCTCTACGAATGCAATTAAAAAAAGTTTTCTGCCTGTTTGCTGCTATTTTCTTCATTTATGGAAATGATTTAATGAGTCAGGTCACTTCTGACACGCTAAAAGCTGACCTTGATGAGATCAGAATTGAGGCGACATACTCTCCCATTACCATTGGAAGTGCGCCCATGGCTCTCTCCTACCGACTTCGATCCGTAGATGATCTTTCCGCCCGTCCCGCTGCTACAATGGATGAGCTTACGTTTAGTATTCCCGGAATATCGATTCAAAACAGGGAAAATTATGCGCTCGGAGAACGGTTGACTATTCGCGGCCTTGGCTGGCGCTCTCCCTTTGGCGTTAGAGGCATACAGGTGCTGCTCGATGATCTGCCGCTAACGGTGGCTGACGGACAGACGATCATGAATATGATTGACCCCTCGATGGTTCGGAGGATTGAGCTTTTGAGAGGGCCCTCAGCTACGTTTTGGGGAAATTCAAGCGGCGGTGTGCTCTATCTTTCTACTGTTCCGGATAGAGAGGCCCCGCTGGTTCAGTACAGAGGGTATGCCGGAAGTTACGAGACTATGAAACAGGAATTAAGGTTCAACTATGCAGATGAAGGAACCCGGCTTTATGGGTACACAACCTATTTTAACACAGATGGCTACAGAGATCACAGCGCTGCGAGACTTTTCAGGGGAAGTATTGGTGCAGAACAGGTGCTGACGGATAACAGCAGGCTCAGAATTAACGCCAACTACACTACAATGCCCAAAGCTCAGCATCCGGGAGCCCTAACAGAGCAGCTGCTTGATGAATCCCCAACAGACGCACGAGCCAATTTTGTGAACAGCAGTGCCGGTAAACAGTTTGATCAGGCGATGGCTGGAGCCTCCTATCTGCATACTCTTAACTCCGGCGTGCTGGAGCTATCCCTCAACGGAACATACAGAGATCTGCAAAACCCGCTGCCGTTTGGATATATTGGTGTTGAACGTTACGCAGGGGGTGCACGTGGCACCTACTCTTTCAGTAATCTTCCATTTGACCTCGACACTGGTTTTGAACTAAAGGTGCAGCAGGATGATCGGTTTGAAACTGACAACATCAACGGTGAGCGCGGATCTGACATCAGTGTTGATCAAACCGAGACTGTAACCAACCAGGCACTGTTTATAAGATCAACGTTTCCGGTAACACAGTCTCTGAGCTTCAGCACCGGAGTCAGGGCCGACTGGCTTCGTTTTGAGGGCGAGGATGGCCTTGGCGAAGACTTAGAGGGTGAGAGAGAGTTTTTTGCGGTCAATCCCAGT
>CAZKIZ010000233.1:0-5816 GCA_964552935.1 uncultured Rhodohalobacter sp.
CTATTTAGTTGAATCAACGCCTATCAGGTCATCCCCCTGCTCACTCCGTTCGCTTTCCCCCTTCCCCCCAGGGATGCCCTCGGCAAAAGGGGGACTTGTATCCGTTTTAAACCGCTTATGATTAAAAAAAGTCTCTACCATTTCCCCTCACGTACAGGATAGCTGCCAAGAACCTTTACATAGTGAGCTCTTTTTTTGAGTTTCGAAAGAGCATCTGCACCTCTGAGCTCCTCAGTGTTTCCTTCAACGTCAAGATAAAAAAGTGACTGCCAGGGGTGGTGCGGCCGGGGACGTGACTCCAGCTTCGTCATATTAATTCCGTGATCTCCCAATAAATTCAGGCAGGAAAGCAGCGCTCCTTTTTCATCAGCTGTGGCAAAAATCAGCGACGTTTTGCAGTTCAATTGCGGGTCACAAGAGACTTTATCGCGGCTAACCACCACAAATCGCGTAAAATTCTCTGCCTGGTTAGCCAGGTCTCTTTCAAGGATTTCAAGGCCATAAAGTTCTGCGGCATATGCACTGCCGATAGCGGCCTGCGAGAGGTCACCGTCGTTCTTGACTTTAAGCGCGGCCATAGCCGTATCAAAATAACTTTCAACGTGGCAGCGGGGCATCTTCGCTAAAAAGTGGCTGCATTGAGCAATCGCCTGCGGATGGGACAGAACGCGGCGTATATTCCCGAGCTCTACTTTTTGCGGGGCCATCAGGCAGTGGATAACACGAAGGATCTCTTCACCAATGATAAAGAGATCTTTTTCAGCCAGAAGATCATAGGTGTCGTTAATGGAACCTGCTGTCGTATTTTCAATCGGGAGCATCGCAACATCAGCGTCACCTTTCTCTACTGCTTCTGCAGCCTGATCGAAGCGGGTAAACCCGAGGCAGATCACCTCATCATAGCGCTGTTCAAAATGGCGCATCGCTGTCTGGTGACTGAATGCACCATCGGTTCCCTGGTAGGCAACTTTTATGGATGTTTCTTCAGATTTCTCGTTTTGATGATCCACCAGTGCGTTCGTTTGATAGCGCACGGAGTGATTGATCACCTCTCTGAACAGCTGTTCCAGAAAATAAGGATCCATTCCGGCTTCCGTTGCCTTTTTGCGGATCGACTCCATCATCCTCTCTTCACGCTTGGGATCCCGAATCTCTTTAGAATGTTCGAGCTTATCGACAAGCACACTCCGTACAATACGCTGCCGCTCTCCAAGTGCATTTATAATGGTTTGATCAAGTTTATCAATCGTTTTACGGATCTGGTCCAGGGATTCATCTTTCATCTGGGAAGAGGTTACATCTTTATACGATTTTTGGGACATTAGGCAGCTAAAACTTTCTTTATAACTTCTGCAACATATTTTTTATAAGCACTCAATGTAGCAAATCAGAAGCTTCTCTGCATGAAATGTAAAAATCTAAATCTACCGCTATTTGATCAGTGTCATTCGACCGGTTTTTATCGCACCGTCCGAATGCAGGCGGTAAAAATATACCCCGCTTGCCAGGTTTGCACCGTTAAACCGAACACTATGCCAGCCCGCCGGCTGCACTTCGTTTTTGATAACCTGAACCCGCCGGCCTACCACATCATACACCTCAAGCCGCACGTGCTGCTGACCCGGAATTGAATATCTTATTGTTGTAGAAGGATTAAACGGATTGGGGTAATTTTGCTGAAGAGATATTTCCTCCGGTATCATCTCTTCCTGTTTCTCAACCAGGAAATGCTCATCACCAATGTAGATTTCATACTCTGCAGGAGATTCAGCGAGCACTGCATTCACTTCATCGTCATTATTCAACAGCCAGGACTGCCCTGTGCCCGGATGCATAATTAATACCCTTGCGAAACCATCCAGCCCTTTCAGGTCGGCTTTCCACCTGAAGGCGGATCCGGCGTCTCCTTTCAACTCTGCCCGGTACTTCGTTCCACGTTCATCATAAACAGACTCAATCCGCAGAAATCCGCTTTCATCATTTAACTCATTGTCTTTCAGCACCATCCCTTTCCGGCTCATTTCCAGCGAGGGAAATTGACGCATAAATTTACCCCGGTTTTTATCTGATACAGAGTAGACTACCTCAATATTAAACTCGGTATTATCGCCAAAATCAGCATAGATTTTTGCCCGTTTTTCTGCGGACAGCTTAGCAGGAGTTACGAAATCGTTGCTGCTTTCTTCAGCCGCTGCTCTTCTCTGCCGCATAGAGCTGTAAGGAATCTCAAGGCCCTGCAACGGATTATCAATATCGTTGTAAAAGTAGTACCCTTCCACAGGTTTGAGACTATCGGCCGGCATAAATCGTCTGTTGTATCCAAACAGGTCGCCACGTATTTCATTTAGCTCCAGTACATCCGTCCAGCTAACGCTGTTTCGATGGGGATTGGAGATGATATTCCAGCCCGGTTGCAGGTCAATGGTGTAGGTATCCCGCTCATTGGTTTCCACGCTGTTGATATTTAATCTAACGTCCAGTCTATTTCTGCTCAACACCCAGAATCCCCGCCCCGGATTAAACACAAATCGCTCATCATCGGGATCGTATTCTTCATACTGATCTGTTTCATTTCCGGTGTTCAAGAAGGCTCTCCATTCTGCCCCATACGTCCCGCTTAAAAGATCATCTACCCTGTACTGACTGCTTCCGGGCAGCCCAATCAGTCTGTAATCCAGGCCGGAAACATCTCCATCACCAGAGTCAGTTTTGCCAAAATCGACCGAGGTTTCAAATACGAGCTGTTCGCTGCTGCCGGCCGGATCTTTACGCGTACGAAAGTCTTCTGCCGCAATCCATTCGCTGCTGCCAAACTCGCGCTCTGTTCGTACCCTCCAGTAATATTTTGTGTCGTCATCAAGTCCGGTCAAATCCAAAAAGGGTTCGACTAATAGCGTATCTACTTCTTTTCCCGTGAAGTTTTCAGAAGCAGACAACTGAAATCTTGAAAATCCATCATCATAAGCAGGTGCCCACTCTAACCTGGGAGCAATGCTCACACCCTCGGCGCTCATAACCGGAAAAAGAGGGTCCGGAGCTTCAGCAACTGTCCGGAATGCCCGGGCATCAGACCAGCCGGAGGCTCCTGCAGAGTTCCGCGCCTGAATTCGCCAGTAGTACTTCGAGTAGTAGTCCAGTTCCGCTGAAGGTTGAAATGCAGGGCCCGTAATATCGTCGATATCAATTACTGCCGAATTGAAATTCCTGTTTTCACTTATCTGCACTCTGTAGTGCGAGGCGAGGTCCGCCCGGGCCCAGGTCAGTTCGGGGCGCCTGCTAACCGTTCCCTGCTCATGATTGGGGGCAGAGAGTGCCACCTCATTCGGGGGGATCAGATCACGGGTCCTGAACGTCCAGCCCATTTCATCGTTTGCAACACCGTCAACATTTATCAACGCGTCCGATGGAATATGTATCGTATAGTTCGTTTCGTACTCCAGTCCGTCATGCTCTATCCAGATGGAGTTGCCCTCCGTAAACGTATTTATAGATACAGCCTGGAGGTCTGAACTCTCCATAGTAATTAGGTCCAAATCAGTACTGCTCAGAGGTTGATCAATATCCAACCGTATCGGGGTTTTAATGGATGCACTCATCTCGCCATGTGATGGAGTGAACCGTGTTGCAACCGGAGGTGTCATCAGAATTCTGAAATTGTTTCCGGTAAACCTGATCGAATAGTTTAACCCGGCTGAGAGAGAGCCCCGCAAAATGGAATACTCCCCGGTCTTCTCTCCCGGTTCGCGGGTTAATGATCCCCTTATCAATTCGGAATCATCGTCGAACTCAAATCCACTCGCCCGGAATGTTAACTCCGGATCTTCATCTCCAATAAACTTATTCTGGCCATTTTCCGGCTTCACTGTTAAGGTTTTCGGCAAGATTTTAAACAGCGCTCCTGTAAACTCAATTCTATAATCTCCGGATACTGAAAGATCGCCGGCTAAAATGGCGTATTCACCCGCATCTTCTCCTGCATTGCGAGACAACTCACCCCTTAGAAGAGATTTATCATCCCCCGGAGCAAACCCTTCAACAGAATATTTGAAAGCTGGGTCTTTCATGCCATACACCTTGGACTGACCCGATTCCACAACAACTTTAAGTGTGCGATATTCAATTGAGAAATTCTCTTCCTTGAACTTGATGTTGTAATTCTTTCCCGCAGACAGGCTGCCCTGGTTTATTTTATAAAAGCCTGCAGACTCACCTTCTGTTCTTGAAAGCGAACCTTTAAAGATCTTCTCGTCATCATCTCTGCCAAAATTCGTAGCAGTAAAGCTTAATTCGGGATCTTTTTCACCATAAACTTTCCGCTGTCCCGATTCTGCTGATACTTGCAGAACTCGCGGGTTAATCTGAAACTCTTCCGAACTGAATTTCAGATTGTAATTTTTACCTGCGTCAAGATTTCCGCTAATCAACCTGTACCGGCCAGAATCTTCACCCTTTTCCCGTGAAAGCTTACCCTGTAAAAGATTCTCACCATCATCAAATACAAACCCTTCGGCACTGTAGGTGAACAGAGGATCATCCTCTCCATAAATCTTGGACTGTCCCTTATCTGCCTTGACGGAAAGATCTTTGGGAATAATTTCAAAGTCGGTCTCCTCAAATTGAATGCTGTAATTCTGATTGGCGGTAAGCGTGCCCTTTGAAACCTGGTACTTTCCGGCATCTTCACCTTTCTGCCGGGTCAATTCACCGTTCAGGATATCGCTGCCATCTCCTGGTGCAAATCCTTCCGCACTGTATACGAATTCAGGATCATCCGCCCCATATGTCTTCACCTGCCCGGGTTCAGCCACAACCCTCAATTGCCGCGGAATAATTTCAAAGACTTCAGAATTAAACGTGAGTTCGTAATTCGACCCGGCTGTGAGAGAGCCCTGAGTAATGTCGTACCGGCCAACATCCGTTCCTTCTTTCCTCGATAGCTCTCCCGAAAAGTTATCCCCATTTGCCAGTTCGCCATCTACGAATTCAAAATTGAGTTCAGGCTCATCATCACCGTATATTTTCGTAACCGGTATGGCACTGATTGTAATCGGTCGGGGGGTGATATCGGCTGTAGTGCTCCCATCATTTGTTACCAGGCGGTAGTTTTCAATTGCCGATCCACCCGTAAGCAGAATGCCGGAAAAGTTCACCTCTTTATCATTTGCCGCCTCTGAATCAGCGAACGATACGGTGTAGTCAAAAGTAAGATCATCTCCTGCTACACGATCATCATCAAAACCCGATCCGGCTACGGATGTGGTGCCATCGTAAATTTTGTTGGAAGCGGTGAAGTTTGTGAGCGTTAGCGGCCTGGAGGTGATTTCAAATTCAGCTTCCATAAACTGAACCGTATAGTTTTTACCGGCCTCAATAGTGCCGGGTAAAATAGTATAGCTGCCTGCGTCTTCCCCCGATTCACGGCTTAATTCACCTGAAAAGACCTCATCACCATCACCCCGCTCAAACCCTGCAGCTGAATAGCTGAGCTCAGGATCATCACTGCCATACACTTTTGACTGATCATCAGCGGTGATAAGCAGCTCTTTTGGAAGGATTTCAAAACTCTCTCCTGCAAAAGATATGCTGTAGTTATCGCCCGCACTCAAGGTGCCTATTGTTATCCTGTATGTTCCGGCATCTTCCCCCTGTTCCCTGGAGAGCGAACCGGTGAGGATACTTTCATCATCGCCGGACTGAAAACCTGTAACCGTGTAGCTATACTCCGGATCCTCCTCGCCGTATATTTTTGTCTGCCCCTCAGCAACCTCTACCCTGATTTTGGGTACGGTTTCACCCGGTTTGGCAGATGAGCTGTC
>CAZKIZ010000234.1:0-5806 GCA_964552935.1 uncultured Rhodohalobacter sp.
TTTGGTTTGCATCTAAATGTTAAATAGGATAAAATGGTTATTTACAGAAATTTCATTTCTCAACCACTAATGCAATCTTTTCATGGCTTACGTAGTAACTGAACCTTGTATTAATTGTAAGTATACCAATTGTGCGGCCGTCTGCCCCGTAGACGCTTTTCGTGAAGGACCAAACTTTTTGACGATCGATCCCCTTGAGTGCATCGACTGCGATGCATGTGTGTCTGAATGTCCCGTTGAAGCGATCTTTCCCGATGATGAAGTTCCCGAAGAGTGGGAGCACTATATTGAATTAAATGAGCGCCTTGCTGAAAACTGGGAAGACAAAATTATCAATGAAACTCAGGATGCGCTCCCCGATGCGGATGAGTGGGCTGAGAAAAAAGATAAGCTGGATCTTCTGCAGGAAGAGTGGGATTAATTTCTGCCCTCCTCATCAATGACTGATAAGACTACCCCTGAATCATCCGAATATTTACAGTGCAGATCGAGCCGGCTTTATGTTGGCACGCCCGCGGTAATGGGAGTGCTCAATACCACGCCCGACTCCTTTTCCGATGGAGGAGAGTATGTTGAAAAAGAGGTAGCTCTCAGCAGAATTGATCAAATGGTACGGGAAGGTGCCGGTATTGTTGATGTAGGCGGTGAGTCGACGCGCCCCGGATCGGACCCGGTTTCTGTAGAAACAGAACTCGACCGAACGATTCCGGTTCTTGAAAAAGCGATCTCCGCATATCCGGAAGTTCTGTTTTCGATCGATACCACGAAGTACGAGGTTGCCAGCGCGGCTCTCGGTGCAGGAGCCCACATCATCAACGATGTGAGCGGTCTCAAAAAGGAACCGCGGTTTGCGGATCTTTGTGCGGAAACCGGTGCAGCATATATTTGCATGCACTCGCAGGGCGACCCGAAAACGATGCAGAAAAGCCCGGAGTACAGAGAGGTTGTTGAGGATATCTTTCATTTTTTGAAGGATAAAATAAATTATCTTGCCGGAAAAGGTGTCCGTAATGTTGTGATCGATCCCGGAATTGGCTTCGGTAAAACGCTTGCTCACAATCTGAAGCTGGTAAGCGACTTAGCAAAATTTAAGGAGTTAAAAACCCCTATATTGATTGGAGCTTCAAGGAAATCATCCATCGGAGAGATTCTTGGAGGCCGCCAGCCCGGGGGACGCCTCGCCGGAACCATCGCCCTGCACTATCAATGTTTGGTAAATGGTGCCTCCATAATTCGGGTTCATGATGTAGAAGAGGCTGTAGACTCAGTCAAAATTTTTAATGCCGTTCAGGCGGCTGCCAAAGAGAAGGTTTAATGTCCATACCTATCGGTTTTTTAGAATTCGGTTTGCGTGACCTGCTGGAGACGCTGGTCATCGCTACCGTTTTGTACTATCTATACCGATGGATCCGCGGAACCTTTGCAATACAGGCCGCAGTGGGCCTACTCTTTATTATTCTGATTAATCTGCTGGTAAGCCTGCTCGGGTTCACCACCCTGAATTTTATACTCAGAAGTATCCTTGATGTGGGTGTACTGGCCGTCTTTATCATTTTTCAGCCAGAAATCCGGAAACTTCTCTATAGCCTGGGCCAAAACACCACATTCGACCGTTTTGTGGGGCGATCGGGCTCCGATACCACAATTGATGAGGTGATAGATGCTGTTCGAAGCATGGCCCATACCAAAACGGGAGCACTCATCGTGTTTGCCCGGAAATCATCGCTGCAGGATCTCGTGGACTTTGGCGTTAAGCTCGATGCTACGGTGAAATCTGAACTGCTGCAGACCATTTTTCAGAAAGATACACCGCTCCATGACGGCGCCGTTGTGATACGAAACAACCGAATTGTAGCTGCGAGCTGCTATCTGCCGATCTCCCAAAATCCCAATATATCTTCTGTATTTGGTACCCGCCACAGGGCAGCCGTGGGGATCAGTGAAACCAATAACGTATTTGTGATTGTGGTTTCAGAAGAGACCGGCCGTATCTCCGTAGCCCGAAACGGAGATCTCACCAGCGGCCTCTCCATTCAAAAACTCCGGTCTGAGATGGAAAAAGCTCTTGGTGTTGGCGATGCTGATGATGTAGGGTTCAGCAGTGAAAAAGCTGAGCTTGAGATGAAGTAGGTTGGTCTTTTTAGTTCAGGCTTTTTTATAAATTTCCATCAATCTTTCCGCCGCTGCAAACGAACTGATCTCTCCGGCATTCACTTTCTCCTCAATCTCTGAAAGCTTTTGTTTGATATCGGGATTCCCGTAAAATTCCGTCGTTAGTCTTTCACGTATCGTCTCGTGCATCCACCAGGCCGATTGCTCTTTTCGCCGGTTCTGGAAATAATTGTTCTCTTTGATGTGATTGAGGTAGCCGCTGATCTTCTCTTCTACAACATCTAAACCGTTGCCATTCAGGGCCGAACAGGTCACCACCGGGGTTTTCCATCTTGATGGTGCAGGCGGAAAAAGCGAGAGGGCATTTCTGTACTCCTGCCTGGCCCGCTCCGAGGCTTTCTTATTCTCCTCCTCAGCCTTGTTGATGGCGATCAGGTCGGCCATCTCCATAATGCCTCGCTTGATTCCCTGCAGCTCATCTCCGGCGCCGGCCAGCATCAGCAGCAGAAACATATCCACCATGTTGTGCACGGTGGTTTCGGACTGCCCCACACCTACGGTCTCAATAAAGATGGTCGTAAATCCGGCAGCTTCGCATAGCAGCATCGTCTCGCGGGATGTGCGGGCCACACCGCCCAGTGTGCCGGAAGTAGGTGACGGACGTATATAGGCATTTTCGTTTGTAGATAGCGTTGCCATTCGTGTTTTATCGCCCAGAATACTCCCTTTGGTCCGCGTGCTGGTTGGGTCGATCGCCAGGACGGCAAGCTTTTCACCTTTCTCCAGAAACCGGTTACCGATTGCTTCAATGAAGGTGCTTTTACCAACGCCGGGAACTCCCGTAATCCCAATCCGCACCGAATTGCCCGTCAGCGGCATCACCTCCTCTAAAATTTCCTGACCCAGTTTCCGGTACCCCTTGTTAGAGCTCTCAATCAATGTAATCGCCTGCGACAAAATCGTCCGGTTTCCTTCTTTAATCCCCTCCACATACTCCTCCCTCGTTTTCAGCGGCGTCCGTTTCGCCCTGAAATTAGGATTCACCGAATCGGAAACCTCCGATCCCTTATTGATTGAGAGTGATTTGTTGTTAGGTTTGGGCATGGGTTAATTAAAAGGCTTTTATAGATCTCCCCTTGAGGGGAGATCATCCTGTTCGTTTAGAACAGGATGCGAGGGGTGTTGACTGAATGTAGTAGAGATTATAAATAAGTTCATTGGCTGCTTCTGAGTCTCATGTGGACACCCCACAGATATTTTGCTAAACGCTCACATCATCTCTCCTCTAGGGGATATCTGTGAAGATCAATCCAACGTTCAATAACCTCAATCACATTGGCAAGATTTTTTCTGACTTCTTTTTCTTCAAACCGAAGAAATTGAATTCCTTCCTTTTCAATTTCATTTTGCCGTTCTAAATCGCTAACGGCAACTTCAGGATGATCGTGGGTGCTTCCATCTACTTCGATGACAAGCTGGAGTTCGTGGCAATAGAAATCAACGATAAAGATTTTTATAGGTACTTGCCTGTGAAATTGAAATCCAAGCTTTCTGTTTCTGATCTCTTGCCAAAGAAGAACTTCTCCCAGAGTCATGTTTTTCCGAAGCTTCCGTGCCAGCTCTTTAAGTTTTGGATCATATGGAGGAATTTTGTTTGGCATTTAGAGAATATTAAGGATTGGGTTTACAATCAAAATTAAATCTCCCCTTGAGGGGAGTGCTGCCGTTAGCCGGGAGGGGTGTTCATTACATGATGCAAAGTTTGAGATTGAAATGGAAGCTCGAAAATAACTCCGCGGACACCCCTCAGATGTTTCGCTAAACGCTCACATCATCTCCCCTCGAGGGGAGATGATCACCATTGTGACCCTTCGTGCCACCCTTAGTGTTCGTTGTGGTTAGCTTCCCCGATCAAGATCCCCAATATCTTCTGTGCCGCATCCGAAATAACCGTCCCCGGACCAAAGACAGCGGCGACGCCTTTGTCGTATAGGTACTTATAATCCTGGTTGGGGATCACACCGCCCACAATCACCATGATATCTTCGCGTCCCAGATTTTTGAGTTCATCAAAAACCTGGGGGACGAGAGTTTTGTGCCCCGCTGCCAGGCTGGATACACCCAGGATGTGGACATCGTTTTCAACTGCCTGCTTAGCCGCTTCCTCCGGGGTTTGAAAAAGAGGACCGATATCAACATCAAAACCGAGATCGGCGAAGCTGGTGGAGATAACTTTGGCGCCGCGGTCGTGGCCGTCCTGACCCATTTTGGCGACCATGATTCGGGGACGACGGCCTTCCTGTTCGGCAAATTGGTCCGCCAGTTTCTGTGCTTTTTTAAAAGATTCATCACTGTCCATTTCAGATGAGTATACGCCGGATATCGATTTTATGGTTGCTGTATATCGGCCGAACACTTCTTCCATCGCGTCAGAAATTTCACCGAGCGTGGCGCGATTTCGAGCGGCATCTACGGCCAGTTCCAGAAGGTTGCCCTCGCCGGACTCTGCCGCTTTTGTAATTGCGTTTAAAGATGTCTTTACGGCTTTGTCATCACGTTCAGCTTTTAGCTTTTCAAGTCGTTCAATCTGTGACTGACGGACCCGCTCGTTGTCCACCTCAAGAATATCGATCGGATCTTCTTTTTCCAACCGGTATTTGTTGATTCCGACAATCACCTCTTTTTTATTATCGATCCGCGCCTGTTTGCGGGCGGCGGCTTCCTCAATCCGCATCTTCGGAACGCCGCTTTCGATCGCTTTGGCCATTCCGCCAAGCTCTTCAACCTCTTCAATCCGCTCCCATGCTTTTCGGGCGATCTGATCGGTCAGGTATTCTACATAGTAGGATCCTGCCCAGGGATCCACCGCTTTGGTAATCCCGGTCTCTTCTTGCAGAAAAATCTGCGTATTACGTGCAATTCTCGCTGAAAAATCTGATGGCAGCGCGATCGCTTCATCGAGTGCATTGGTGTGGAGCGACTGTGTGTGCCCCAGCGTGGCCGCAAGCGCCTCGATGGTAGTGCGCGCAACATTGTTGTAGGGATCCTGCTCGGTGAGGCTGTAGCCGGAGGTCTGGCTATGGGTTCGCAGTGACAGTGACTTCGGATTTTTGGGATCAAACTGCTTCATCAGCTTAGCCCAGAGCATCCGTCCGGCGCGCATCTTTGCGATCTCCATAAAATGGTTCATCCCGATTCCCCAGAAAAAGGAGATGCGCGGCGCAAACTGATCCACGTCGAGCCCGGTTTTGATGCCGGTGCGCACATACTCCAAGGCGTCAGCCAGCGTGTAGGCCAGCTCAATATCGGCCGTGGAACCCGCCTCATGCATATGGTAGCCGCTCACGCTGATGGAGTTGAACTTTGGCATCTTTTCAGAGGTGTACTCAATTATATCCCCGATAATCTTCATCGACGGTTCCGGCGGATAGATGTAGGTGTTGCGAACCATGAACTCCTTGAGGATATCATTCTGGATGGTGCCGGTAAGTCTCTCCGGCGGAACACCCTGCTCTTCGGCCGCCACGATATAGAACGCCAAAACGGGAATCACAGCCCCGTTCATGGTCATCGAAACAGACATCTCATCAAGCGGAATCTGATCGAACAGCACCTTCATATCCAGGATGGAATCGATCGCCACACCTGCCTTCCCCACATCACCGGATACGCGCGGGTGGTCGGAATCGTAGCC
>CAZKIZ010000235.1:0-5804 GCA_964552935.1 uncultured Rhodohalobacter sp.
TTAAGTTTCCCGCAACACGAGCTCACACTCTATCAGTTATGTATGTAATAAAGAAACCCACACTTTCACTAAGCGACTTCCTTGTGAAGTGTGTGGGTTCTTTTGGGGATAAAAAGTGCTCTTTTTATTCTGACCCTTCAACTTTGACGATCTTATTATATACGCCCATCAATAGTATAGGAGCGGCCCATTGCCCCACAAACAGGGCATAGTCGTTCTTTTGCAAGAGTTTAAGGGTTAATGAGACGCCCATCACACCAAAAGCAGTCCACAGATAAGCATCTGATGGAATTTCTGAGGTGTAATCTTCTATCTCTTTAGCTGTTTTTCCTTCTTTTTTATTTTTTGCCATTGTCTTGATCTTATTTTTTAAGGTTATGTTTAGATATGCACGATTGAAAAAATGGTCGAGGTGAATAATTCGGGATAAAGCGGCAATCCGGTCCTCTTAAAGATCCGCTCTGCAACAAATTATGCAGGCACTTCAATACTGACCATTTCACGGCATATTTCTGCGCATTCAAAGCAGGCGTCAGCACACTTCTGGCAGTGATCCATATCTTTATGCTGCCTGCATTCTTCTCCACAAGCTTCACATATCTCAGCGCAGATGCGGCAGATACGCTCTGAAAATTCAGATCTCCGGGCCATAAACCTGGCGGCCATATGGCAAATATCTGCACAATCCTGGTCGAGCTGAATACACCTTGACAGCATGTGAATATCATCTTCCTGCAGACATGCTGTTGAACAATACGAACAAGCCTCTGCACATCTGTTACACGCTTCTATACATTCGCGGAATTTATCATATATCATATTTCACCCTCATTTTTGTACGATTACTATTTTGCTTTTTTGTTCTCACAGTTTATAAAAAAGAGTTGACTATACATTTATATCTCTTTGAGTATTTCTTACAGATTTACTTTATAAAAGGCATTTACAACAGAGAAGCAGGCGTTGCGAAACGGCATCCATCGGGGACAATACTGCACGTCTGCACGCTCTGTGTGGGCCATTGGAGCAGACTCCCGACAGATGAGGTATCAAAGATTACCGGAATTGGCTTGATGTAGTAAATGTGCAATGTTATCTCACCTTCTTGCAAAGGCAGTCACAGTTTATCGCCGTAACTTTTTAGACACGGATATATACAAATATGTCCGGCAATGAATAGAGTTGAATAAAAATCGGATCTCGAAGAACAACAGTGTCAGAGAAATATAACCGGTATGCAAGCTGAGAAATTACCGTTTTTACTGTTTCAGGTAGTGGAGTAATGGCTATTGGTTATATAATATCCGTTTTTTTTAAATATTGCGGTTTCAACACTTCTTGTCTTTTTCAAACCGGTAAAGAAAAGGAATTAATGCCTGGTGATACTGAAAAATGAATTGGTTTACCTTTGATTATAAAATGCCGCTCTATGGCGGTCTCTTTACCGCGGTGTTTTCAGGAGTTGCCGTTTACCTGCTCGGAAGTCTTTCGGGCTTTGAAGCCATACAGCTCATTGAAACAACCATACCGCGCATAAGCACTCTTTTCACCACAATTATTCTTGCATCTGCAACAATTCTGGCTCTGATTCTTACCCTCCTCGGTATCAGCTCGGCAAGCACTTCGAGATTGAAGAAATTTCACTATAAACAGGTTTTAACCCTCGCCAAATTTGCATCTTTCCTGTTTATTGTAGCCCTGATATTCTTCCAGTTTCTTAATCTCCCATTTAACGAGGCAAAGAACATTCCGTCATCGTGGTATAGCTCTATCTACTATACAATACTGTTTACCTCCTCGGTGCTGAGCGGAATGATGGTGACGGTTATCCTTATGCTCTACAACATCATCCACAACATCATAATTATAGTGGGGTTGGGAGAGGAGCACCCGCTTATCGATAATGATAATGAGAGTGATGAAGTGGAGAATAAGGAGGATATGGATCAGGCAGAAGAAGATGCAGAGGATAGTGAGGAGAGTAATCAGAAAGAGGAGAAGTGAGGCGTACTGTTCAGCCATTTTCGGCATATTCTTCGGTCGCACAGTTTAGCTCACCTCCCACAAGGATGATAAAACTGGATATAAACAGCCAGAATAACATAATCACAACTGCCGATAACGAACCGTATATCTCACCAAAATTCCCGAAATTGCTTACATAAAATGAAAACCCCCAGGAAGCTGCCAGCCACACCGCGGTTGCTACCGAAGCTCCTAAAACCACCCATCGAAAACGTGGAGTTTCCCGCGCCGGACCGTATTGGTAGATCAGGCTGATTGCCGTAATAACAATTGTTGCAAGCAGCGGCCATCTGAGCCAGGCCACAAGAGTGCCAAGGAAGCCGGGCAAACCTATCGTATTGAGCAGCACGGGAAATAGAATGATAAATCCAAGGCTCACAATAATCACAAGAATGGTTCCCATGGTGAAGGCCAGCGACAATGCATTTTGTTTAATTATACCTCTGCCGTTTTCTACTGCGTAGGTAACATCAAGCCCAGTAAACAGAGATTTAATTCCTTTATTCGCACTCCAGAAAGCAACCAGGACTCCAAACACAGTTCCCCATCCAAGTGCGCTTTTGGATGTTTCCATCAAATTCTCCATTCTCCCTTCAATAATTGAAATGGTTTGCGGGGGCATCACTTCTGCAAGCATGGTAATTTGTTCTCCGGCAGACTGAGAATCTACAGCTAACCCATAAATGGAGAACAGAACAATTATACCTGGAAATATTGCCAGGAACGCGTAAAATGCCACTCCGGCAGACACAATAGGCACATTGTCCTCCAGAGTGCGCTCAAATACCTTTTTCAGGATTTTTTTCCATCCGGAGTAACCGATCTCAAATGGAGATCCTATCATTTTACTATTGTCCATCTCACCTTTCTTTTTGGGATAAAAACGAAAATTCTGCATCACCGAATACCTTGCCCGTATGATTTACGAGAATGAGTTCAATTCAGTGTAAGGCACTAATAAACTTGACTATACATTAAGAAAGCTTTGCAGCACTTTCCCGTCTGCACACTGTTTCTGTACCAACGGCATCCCTTCGGGGCGGGTTGACGGGTTAGTGACACCCATCAGCCAAAATTTGAGCTACAGATTCTATTTGCGGTGAAAAGGATAAACGAACTATGCCGCCTCCGCTTCCTTTGAATTTAACTTTTCGGCTTCTTCATGTTCCCGCTTATCACTCTCTTTATACTCGTTGTAGTCAACAATACTGCCCAGGATGTAACCATAAGGCTTCAACTCATGAACCTGGGAAAATCCAACCCTCATAATACCGATAAGAGGTATAGAGAGGATCATACCTGCTATTCCCCAGACCTTTGCCCCCAGCAGTAAAACGACAATGGCCATGAACGGATTGATGGAGACTCTGGATCCAATAATTCTCGGAGTGAGGAAACTGCTTTCTAAAAGCTGCACTGCAGTAAAAACCGTCATGACCAGTACCGGCATCCAAAGTGAATCGTAGAAGAGGAACGCATAAATAACAGCCGGAAGTGCCCCCGTAATTGCACCTACAAACGGGATAATAGCCAGCATGGATGCAAAAATCGCAAAGGGAATAGCGTAGTCGAGGCCCACAATCAGCAGCCCGATTGAATTCAATACAGCCATAATTCCAAGCACGGTAAATAATCCTACCAGGTAGTTCTGTGTTACGCCCTGCACTCTTAGTATGACTTTTTCAATTTCAGAGTTATGACTTCTCTCAAATACTTTCTGAAGGAAGATCATGTACATCTCTTTGTAGTAGAGCATGAAAAAGATAAAGATGGGCAGCAAGACTAAAACGGTTATCGTGCCTGTGGCGGCCTCTGCCATTGAACTCAGAAACTCACCTCCTGCCTCAAATGTACCCTCTATGCCATTTTTCACGAACTCGGTCTGTCTCTCCTGTGAAATTCCTGAGAAACCTTCGATGGCAACAGCTGCTTCAGCCATCGTATTTTTCAGTTTTTCTGCCGTTTCGGGAAGTCTGTCGGAGAATTCTACTGCCCGATATGTTATCAGCGTTAAAATTCCCGAGACAATTACTGTAATTAAAAGTAATACAAGTACGATGCTGGTAATCCTCCCCATTTTCAAGGCTTCAAATCGTACAACTAAAGGGTTGAGCAGCATTGAAATGATGGCGGCAAAAGCGATGGGCATCAGAATAAATTTACCAAAACTCAATATAACGACCAGTATACAGAGCCCGAACAGGATGAGGGTTGCCTTCAGCCAGAATGGATAGGTTTCTGGTGATGTATATATTTTGTTTCGCATCTCATATTCCTATCTCGGGATTTTTATCCAGGTGCCGCTCTCGATATGTTCATCGAGCTCTACCTGGTTCATTATGGCAAGATCTTCGGGCGTGACGGCAACGGTAAGGCTTTCGATATTCGAGGGAAGAAACGAGCTGAACGTACCCGAACGGGTGGTTTTCACGGTTTGCAGGCGAACCGGCTGGATATTCAAAATATCTGAATCTGTCAGTTCCATGAATCCGCTGGTAATCTCTTTAAATTGAGATTCATAGCTTCCATAGCTGTCAAGAGTGGTGTAGTTTATAAAACGATAGATCATACCATCGTACTCTACTGAGTAGAGATAGAATTTGAGGTCGGTACCGTCTTCGGTCTGCCCGATAGCCTCAGCCTGGAAAGCCTGAAGCCCTCTGCTGGTTACACCTGACTTACCTGATGTGGTGATTCCATCCTGGTTCAAAAACTCGTTAACCGAAGCCTCAGCACTTGCCGACTCGCTGTCCAGCCTCATGATGGAAACCGCGTTTTGATCATTGTTAACAACGGCTACCAGCGACCGTTGATTGATCACCTGCCACCCATCCGGGTAGGAGAATTGAAATTTCATTCCGGGGTGATAGAATGTACTGTTTCGTGTAAATCCCTCACGGGGATTATCACCAAAGACCATCTCATCCAGCATGCCCATATACTGGTCGGTATTTACAATCGTCTGTTCATACCCCTTTTCTCTCCACACTTCTGCAAGTTCAGGGATGGATGTAGCCCTGTCAGCCGGATCGGGATGTGTTGATTGCCAGTTTGGGAGACTTTGTCCCGATTGTTCAGACAATCGATCAAGGGAGACGAAAAACTGTGCCCCTTCAGCAGATCTATAACGCTGCATAGCAGCATATTCTACCCCAAGGCGATCCGATTCCCGTTCGTCATCTCTGCTGTAGCTCAAAAACAACATTTGCGCCGCCATACCGCCGATACCCAGAAGATCCCCTCCTGGAATATCAAGGAAATGTTGGCCGGCAATAGCTCCGCCAACCAGGGCAATCTGCCCCATTTGCTGTATAAAAGCACGCTGGGAGGCGTGGCGGGCTGCTACGTGTCCAATTTCGTGACCTAATACAACGGCGAGCTGGGCCTCGTTGTCAAGATGAGCTAACAGTCCCCTGGTTACATAGATATAGCCGCCGGGTAGTGCAAATGCGTTGATGACCGGGCTGTCCAGAAGACGAAAATAGAACTCTGTATCTTTATAATGTGAGGGAGTATCCTCTCTCTGCATATGGCTGACGGCCAGCATCTCCTGCCCAATATTATTTACATACTGTTGAAGTGCGTCGCTATCATAAAGTCCATAAGACTGCTGAATCTGCTGATCGGCATCCTGCCCAATCTGTATTTCCTGTTCCCAGCTATAGCCGTATGCCCGTTTGTCTCCGGTTATGGCACTCTCCTGAATGCTGCAGGCAGCAAGCAGAAGACCCACAAGAAGTATCGGAATAAATTTTGAAAAATTTGCTCTCATCATTGTT
>CAZKIZ010000236.1:0-5772 GCA_964552935.1 uncultured Rhodohalobacter sp.
AATCATATCTGAGTGCGGATGCAGGGGCGTACACTCTTTATTGTCTTCTCCTCTCTCCAGAGTCATCGTTACGTTATCAAGCCCATCTACGTCAGGTTTGACATTTAAATCCCGGTCCAGTGTATCAGTCCTGATCTTAAAATCTCCGTCGGGAAGCATTAAATTCACAAAATGCTTTGCGCCGGGCTGAATATACTGCTGCATGATTACATGCTGACGACGCTGCGGACCTGATACACAATAGGTGTCTTCGCTCAGCTTTCGCACCAGCGGGTGACATTTGAAAATAACCTGGGTCGTGTTGTTTAGGTCAAAATTCTGGGTATCCCCGCAGTGTTTGCAGTAGTGAGAGCTGCTGATTTCAACCAGTTTCCTGGAAACTTTCAAAGTTCGCCGGCATGAGGGACAGATCTGCCGCCACTCCATGTTTAAAATATTCAGAAGAACCGCTTGATAGCAGGTTTCAAGTACACGATGCAGCGGAATAGACCACATGTTGGCAAGTTCAATAGGATTGATAACCTGCAGGTCCTGCTCGTCTCCGTACCTCAAATGGTCAACAATTTGCCTGGAGAGGTCGGGTTCATTGCTTGCTGAAGATAGCTCGCTGATCAGGGCTTTCCATTTACCGGAGCTGCGGCTTTTCCAGAACGGACGGTTTCCTTCAGGAAAACGACGGCTTGTGATCGACTCATCATATTTTTGCAGAATTTTCTTCAGCCGGCGTTTGAAGTGAGCAGAAAAGTGTCGCTTGGTGCGAAGAGATCCCATTAAGCCTCTGGCATGACCATCGAACTGAATGATAACCGTTGTGCCTGTACCTTTACTGCTGCGCAGAGGCTGAAGTTTAATTTTTATCGAAAGATCTTCATAAGGTCCGCGCTGGTACTCTCTCTCAATGTGCAGGTAGTGCGGAGCTTCCCATTGATAAGGTTCTTCACTCCATAGATCGGCCCTTCGTAAATGATTGTATTCCAGCTGGGCGTAGTGGCGGGGCAGGTTGTGAGAAATAACAGCTTCCTGGACAGGTAACTGACCCATATCCTTAAATAGCCGGTTGGTATCAGACAGATATGGCCATAGCTTCCCGGGGGTGCCCGCAGCCTGTATGCGCCAGCTGTAAGAAAAAGGATAACTCTTCATTAAAAAGATTTTGAAAACGGAATGTCGAGATTCTTCACGTGATATCGTATCTTCAGGTCTCAGTACTATAAGAGTATTTCAACCCTAATTTGTTACAAAAAAAATTTAAAACATGGCAGTAGAACGAACCTTAACGATTTTAAAACCTGATTGCGTAAAGAAAAATCTGGTCGGAACAGTAATTGCACAGATACAGGAAGCCGGATTTTCAATAAAAGCGATGAAAATGACGCGCCTGACCCAAGACACAGCCGGTGGATTTTATGCTGTGCACAAAGAGCGCCCGTTTTTTGGTGAGCTTGTGGAGTTTATGAGCAGCGGCGCCTGCGTGCCTATGATTTTGGAAAAAGAGAACGCCATTGAAGACTTTCGCAAGTTTATCGGGGCAACGAATCCCGATGAAGCGAAAAAGGGCACCATTCGCGCACAGTTTGCCGACAGCGTTGGTGAAAATATCATTCACGGCTCAGACTCTGTTGAAAACGGAAAAATTGAGGCAGCCTACTTCTTCGCAGAATCTGAAGTTGTAGCCAATAACGCCTGATTCCGGATCTTTGTCTTATTGATCAGTAAAACGGGCCGCTTCATTTAGCCTGTATTATTCACCAAGAAGTTTGGTTGTGAATAATGCAGGGTAGAGTGGCCTTTTTTTTGATGAATACTTTTTTAAAACCTGAGTTCAGTTTATAATCAAACTATTATAAAGCCCCACTTTTGTGATAAGAACTCAGATACATAAACCAATATTCCTGCACCAATTAAATATTTATCGGCCTCTCAAATGTCAAATAACTCAACTCTCTTCTATTTACTCCTGCTGATCTTTCTTGCAAGCGTTACTTCATGCACGATGGAAGATCCGCCTGAATCTCAGACCGCGGTAAAGACCGGCGCTGAAAAACTAATTTCTGATCATCTGGATGAACTTGAAGGGCTAAGGGTGGGGCTGGTTATGAATCCAACGGCTGTGGTTGACGGAGTTCACATGCTCGATACGCTCATGGCCCTGGATGTGTCGGTTACGGCTCTGTTTGCACCGGAGCACGGCTTCCGCGGAGAGGCAGGGGCCGGTGAAATTATTGAGGATGGCGTGGATCAGCAGACTGGGCTGCCGGTCTATTCGCTCTATGGGAATACCCGTAAGCCTACGCCCGAAATGCTGGAAGGTCTGGACGTGCTGATCTTTGACATGCAGGATGTGGGAGTCAGATTTTATACCTATCACGCTACAATGGGGCTGGTGATGGAAGCGGCAGCAGATTCAGGGATCCCCGTTTGGATTCTCGACCGGCCCAATCCGCTTGGGGGAGATTATGTGAGCGGTTGGATTCGGGAAGAGGAGTTCGTGTCATTCGTAGGGCCCTACCCAATACCTGCAGCGCATGGAATGACGCTGGGCGAACTCGCGCTCATGATGACGGGCGAACGCTGGCTGGAAAGTGACGCGCAGCCGGATCTCCGCATCATAGAAATGGAAGGGTGGAGCCGGGCGATGCTCTGGCCGGAGACCAATCTTCCCTGGATAGCACCATCACCAAATCTGCCAACCTTCGAGCACGCTTATGTCTATCCCGGAACCTGCCTGATTGAAGGGACCACACTGTCGGAGGGGAGGGGCACTGACGATCCGTTTCTGTTACTCGGCTCTCCCAACACAGAGCTGGGCGAAACAAATTTCGAGCGATTGAATGAAATGATATCAGGGGGAAGAGTAAGCCCCGCAATCTTTACGCCAAGGTCGATTCCCGGAGTTGCTTCCAGTCCTAAACATGAGGATGCAGAAGTATCGGGACTGCGGGTACATGTGGATAATTTTGATCAGTTTGATCCATTTCAGAACGGACTCATCATACTCGCAGAACTTATGCAGAACTCACCCGGTGAATCCACAAATAATTTTCTGTATAACCTGGCCGGAACCCGCAAAATTGATGCAATCATCAGCGGGGAAATATCACCGGATGAGGCAGATTTTGAGCTGGAAGAGTTCATGGAGCTGAGGCAAACGTACCTGCTCTACTGAGTTTCCGAAACACGGTTCAAATGCCCGCAATCTTTTGGCGCCTCCACTCATAGCAAACAAGGGCGGCGCTAACGGATGCGTTCAGTGATTCAACGTCGTTTTGCATGGGCAGAGACAGCAGGAAATCGCAGTGCTCGCCCGTTTTTTTTCTCATTCCCCGGCCTTCATTCCCGATGACAAACGCCATGGGCACATCAAATTTTTGATCCCAGACAGCAGTTTTAGCCTGCTGATCGAGGCCGGCAATCCAGAACTTATTCTCTTTAAGTGATAGAATAGCCTGGTTTAAATTCACAGCCCGCACAATGGGAATCCGGCCCGCCGTACCCGCGCTGGTCTTCATAACGGTGGCATTTACAGGTGCCTGCCTGTGCTTAGGCACAATTACGGCATTGATACCTGATGCCGCCGCTGTTCTGAGGATGGCGCCAAAGTTATGCGGATCTTCAATTTCATCAAGACACAAAACGGCCGTTTGCGGGGATGGTTCAAACTCATCCAGCCAATCTTCAAAGTCGAGATAGGTGATTTCAGAAATGGCCGCAACCACACCCTGGTGATTCACTTTTCCCACAAGGTCTATCAATTTTGATTCGGGAACACGCGTGACGGGAATTCTATTGTCGGATGCTTGGTTATCAATAAACCGAATTTTGTGTCCCGACATATTATCGCGGATGTAAATTTTGTCGATGCTTGATGGATCTTTTTCAAGTATCTCTTCAAGCGGCCTCATTCCGTATGCGAATTTGTTAGGCATTTATAATAATTGAGGTTACAGTTTGTATGTTGCGTTTCAAATGATATAATAATAAGACAGTTTCAAACAAAGTGTTCTCTGTGCCTCATGTATTTATCACATTAGATTATAAACACTATGAAATACGATCCAAAAGAAAAGAAAACCGGAGATCATTATCCTGGAATAACCGGTACTCAAGAGCAGAATACTGTAAATCCATCAAAAAGGTTCACCGCTTTACTAAATGCTGATACCGGATTGATTGCAGCCGGAATTATTCAGATTATAGCAGGCCTGAGTATCGTGGGTGTAACAATTCTTGGTTTGTTAAATCCACTATGGTTATCCGCTGTTTTGAGCCTGGTCGGCAGCATATCAAGTATGTTTGGTGTTTACATTATTTTCCATGCAATAGCATCCAACGGCAACTTCGATACGCTTATTAATCGGTCGATTAAAAGAGTTATTCGCGATCAAAATTAGAAGCGCTTTTTGGCATTTAACCCTTACCTAAACACAGCCTAAGCACTGTTCTCTTATGATACAAAAAAGAGAGCATACTGAAAAAGTTTCAGATCGTCACACCCTTCTGTTTCGCCGGGGTTCCCGCTCTGTCATCAACCGGGTTTCTCCGGTTCAAAAATTCAATTCCGTTGACGGTTTTTTTGTGATTGCTCATCGCGGAGCCAGCTTTGATGCTCCGGAAAACACTATGCCCGCCTTTAAAAGAGCCCACTTGTTAAAAGCGGATATGATTGAGCTGGACGTCCTTCTCACGAGAGACTCCATCCCTGTTGTTTTACATGATGATACATTAGACAGAACGACGAACGGTAACGGACAGGTCTCAGAGATGTTCTTCAGAGAGCTTCAGGAGCTGGACGCAGGCCAGTGGTTTAGTGAGGATTTCAGAGACACGCGCATCCCTTCTCTGCAGACAGTCCTGCGATGGGCAAAAGACAAAATTGCACTGAATATAGAGATTAAAGGGAAAAACCAAGGATCCGGTCAATTGACCGGTATAGAAGAGGCCGTTCTCGGTTTGGTAGATCAGTATGAAATGAGAGAGCATGTGGTGATCTCAAGTTTTAGCTGCGGTGCTATTAAGCGTGTCAAGGAAATTTCACCGGATGCAGCTACAGCATATCTGATCTCAGAATACAGATATGGCACGCCGCGCGATTATGAGAGAATGATCAACTGCCGGGCGGATGGACTTAATCTGAAAGCCAGGCAGATGAATAAAGATCTGATGGAGATGTTGAAGAAGAACGAAACCCCGGCCTGGGTCTATACAGTAAACCGAGAGATGATAATGCGGGATGCAATTGAAAGTGGGGTGACCGGCATATTTACAGACCGCCCGGACCTGCTCCGGCGTGTGGTGCTGGACGAAAAAATCTGAGATTGAACCGTAAATAAAAAGTTTGTTCTTTATTGTGATTTGGTTTGAATAGGAAGGGGGAGCCTGCTATTTTGAATTTTCCATAAACCAAGTTAAAAGACTCATGCCCACGAAATATATTCTTGTTACCGGAGGGGTAACATCATCGCTCGGAAAAGGAATTATTTGTGCATCTCTGGGGCGCCTTCTTGTTGCCAGGGGATTGAAAGTGACGGTTCAAAAACTCGATCCCTACATTAATGTTGATCCCGGGACCATGAATCCCTACGAACACGGGGAAGTGTACGTGACCGACGATGGAGCAGAAACAGATCTTGATCTCGGTCACTATGAGCGTTTCCTGGATATCAAAACATCGCAGGAGAATAATGTTACCACTGGGCGTATCTACTACGATGTAATTAAAAAAGAGCGCAAAGGTGTCTATCTTGGTAAAACAGTACAGGTGATTCCGCATAT
>CAZKIZ010000237.1:0-5759 GCA_964552935.1 uncultured Rhodohalobacter sp.
CGTTAGCCGCGTCCGGTGGAGCGCGAAGCGCGGAACGAACTTGAGCGCCTTGTTAGGCTTAAATTCATTCAATCGAGAACGTAATGGTCATTTCGTTTGTACCGAGAAGTGAAAGACTCGTATTTACCGGGATTCGGGTAAACGCCGGTGAGACAACCGAGCTGGATGCCGAAATTAACCCGATGACCTACTCGGCTGATGATGAGGTGATTGTGATTGGTGAAGCCCCCATTTTTGATGTGGAGAAATCTACATCAAGTTCCGTAATGACCCGACAGCAGATTGAGGCGGCACCGGTTCGCAGAATTGATGATGTGGTTGGAATGCAGGCTGGCGTAATCAAAGATCCCACAGGAATTTATATTAAAGGCGGCCGGGCGTACGAAACCGGTTTTGTTGTGGATGGAGTGTCGGCCCAGGATCCGCTTGCCGGAACAGGGTTTGGACTCGATCTTGGCTCCAACGCATTCAGCAATGTTGAGGTAACAACCGGCGGTGTTGGTGCTGAGTACGGCGACGTAACATCCGGAGTGGTCTCGGTTCGGACCCGGGATGGGACCGACGATTTAGAGGGATCTTTCAGTCATAAGCGCGACAATTTCGGCAGTGATAACAGCCGGCAGAGTAATTTTTATACCGACAACTACGAGGTAACCCTGGGCGGGCCGGAGCCGATCACGAACTCAATTCTCTCCCGTCTCGGACTCAACATACCCGGCAAATTATACTTCTACTTTACCGGGCAGGTATCGCTCACAAATGAGTTTACAAAAACATCTGCCGACCAGGTACGCTCATCTATTGTGGGCACCGATTTTTTATCACCGCGACAGGATAACCGCTGGAATGGAATGATGAAGCTCACCTACAGAATTCAGCCGGGAATGAGGCTGGAAGGTGCTTATCAGCGATCTCTGACGGTTAATCAAAATACCCGGATGCTTCAGATTACCGGGAGTGACGTGCAGATTCGCCCGGGATACCAGTTTCCGTTCCAGGAAGATCTCGATAACGCAAATACCTACTCCCACGACAGTAATTTGTCCTACATCAAATGGACTCACACGATTGATCAGTCCTCATTTTATGAGCTTCAGCTCAGCAGGCTGTTTACACGGCTCCGGGCCGATGCAAATGGCAGAAACTGGCGTCCGGATATTGTGGATGGTGAGTTTGATCCGAGAAGCATCGTTACATTTCCTGCCAGCGAGTTTGAGGGGACGGAAGGCTTCACCTATGTGCTTCCCGGCTCAGGATTTATCAACAACGGCGGATTGGCCACACTCTGGCACGATCACTTTGCGGAAGAGATTACGGCAAGAGGTTCATACAATAAGTTTTTTGCAGATCGGACCAATCAGCTGACTATTGGGTTCGATTTTAAATTTAACGATTACCAGTGGATCGATATCACCCGGCCCTGGATTGGAGCTCCAATTGAAATATCACCCGGAGAGTTTTCAGAGACCTCGCGCGTGGGTGATCGTTTCGATGCCTGGAGAGTAAAGCCTAAGCGTGGCGCGATTTACGTAAACGATAAAATCCGTTACAGAGGCCTGATTGCCGACATTGGCGCAAGATTTGAATATTGGGCACCCGGTAAATACGTGGATGATCTTATTGACAATCCCCAGGCACCCATCCCGGACTTTATCAGGGATGATTACAAGAATGATACAACGAAACTCTTTGGTCAGAGATACAAATTCAGAGTGCTCCCGAAAATTAGCGTCAGTTTCCCGGTTCGTGAAAACCAGGTGCTATTCTTTAATTACGGTCACTCTACGCGGGTACCTCATCCAACATTTATATACTCAAGTCTTGATCCTTTCTTCCAGAACCAGGCTACGTTTGCTGAACTGGGAAATCCGAACCTTAATCCGGAGGTAGACATATCGTACGAGATTGGGCTTCGGTACCAGATAACGGCCAATGATGCCCTCAATTTGACGGCATTCTGGAACGATAAGTACGATTTTGTAACCACACAGCAAATCAGGGTTGAAGATCCGACGGGCCGTCCCGTAAACAGGTCGTTTCGTGTAAACGGCGACTTTGCGCGGTCTCGCGGGCTGGAAGGTACATACATTAAACGGTATAGCAACTGGTTCCAGGGGCAGCTTGCAGTGACCTATTCAAGGGCTGAAGGACTGAGTTCTACCAATAATGATAACCTGCTCGCCATCAGCGGTCAGCAGAATATCGGTACGAATGTGGAAACGCCTCTTGCCTGGGATCGCCCGTGGGATATAAAAGCCAATACCACATTTACCTATGACCGGACAGAAGGGATGTTTGGCATTGCCCCGCTCAACCAGATGCAGCTTTTCCTCGGTGCCGTGTGGAGAAGCGGTATTCGTTATACACCGCAGGAATTCCAGGGTTTAACAAGCAATCCGGTAACCGGTGCCAACGACTGGCGGCCCAATTATGAGCAGGTTCAGGATCCCTCTCTTCGATTTAGTGAAACAGGTCCGGCCTGGTTCTACATCGACTTGAATTACCAGAAATGGTTTACAATCGGGGATGTGAGAGTGACTGGTTTTCTGGAAATTACCAACCTGCTGAATAATCAGAATTCGGCTATCGTAAATCCGGTGACGGGTGAAGCGTATCGAACGGATTATCCATCATCTCAGGAAGAATTGATTGCACTTCGGGCCGACAGATCTTACGATTTGCCAAATACAGCACGAGATCCACGGTATCAGGATCCGCGCGACGGCGGCATCCCTGCATATCTCAACCCGGCTAACTTTTTGCAGCAGAGACAGGTCATGTTCGGTCTGTCCGTGAATTTTTAAACACGTTTTTCATGAACACCTTTTTAAAACCGGTTAACTATTTATGGGTTGTGGCGCTGTTGATTTTTGCGCCATTTTCAACCTCATCGGCTCAGAGTCTCATCCCGAGTTTCGGCCAGGACAGATCAGGTACATCGGGATTTCAGTTCACTAAAATTGCAGCTGACGCCCGAAGTTCAGGAATGGGGCTGTCGAATGTTGCCGATGCGATGGATGCATCCAGCCTCTATTGGAATCCTGCACTGGCCGCTCAGTTCAGCCACTCTGAGCTCATGCTGGGCCATACAGAATATTTTGCAGATATCTCTATGGAGTACCTGGCCTATGTGCAGCGGTATCGCTCTTTCGCTTTTGGTGCGTCCGTTCAGTATCTGAACTCAGGTGAGATGAATGAAACAACTGAGTTTCAGCAGTCAGGTACCGGGCGTACATTCCGGACCATTCACGCCTCACTTGGAGTTACGGCGGCCCATGAAGTTACAGAACTCTTTAGCTACGGCCTTACCGTTCGCTACCTGATGGAGAGAATTGAAGAGGTGGATATTAATTCTGCCGCGATCGATTTTGGCTTCTTCTACAGGGTGGGTGAAACGGGGCTCAGGTTTTCTGTGGGCCTTAACAATTTTGGTTTTGATGCGACACCCTCCGGCTCAACGACCCGCCTTACGCTGGACGGAGAGCGGACGGAAACGTCTTTTGAAGATGTATCACCCCCCACCAGATTCTTAATCGGTGCCGCATATGACGTGTATACATCCGATACATTTGCCGCGGTGATAACGGGACAAATTACAAACCCCAGCGATAATGCCGAGCAGTTTAGTTTTGGTGGTGAGCTTGGCTATATGGACCAGTTTTTCCTGAGAGCAGGTTACCAGCTTGGTTTTGAGGAGATTGAGTTTCCAAGTGCAGGTGTAGGGGTGAAATTACCGTTTGTTGGACGCAATTTTGCTGCTGATTACTCATTCAGCCCCTATGAACGACTTGGTAATCTGCACCGCATTGGATTGAGAATTATTTTATAGAACAGACAGAATATGATAGATACAGGTAAAATAACTACGATACTACTCTTGCTCTCGGCAGGATTTCTGTTCCATGGATGCGACAGTATTTTTGGTTCGAAAGATAACAGTACTACCGACGAGATTTTTGAGGAGGGAAGGATTGATCCCACTCTTGAAACAACAGACGGATACGCGGCACTAACCCCGTTCTGGACAGATTTTGATTCGCCTACAGATGTGTTCGTAGGCTTTGATGGGTTCGTGTATGTGACCGATGCGGTGGGCGTTCACGCGCTCGATCGTGCCGATCTGGCTCCCCGCCGTACCATTGAGCTTCCCGGTGCACGTGCTGTTGTTCAGGACAGGTTGCTGAATGTATATGTGGTTGCCCGCTACGATACGGTGGTAAGTGAACTGCCGGGTGAAAGAGGCGGACAGACTTTTAGCCTTCCCGCCGTTTATAAACTCAAAAATCTGAATGGTGCGGGGGAAGTTGTCTTTCAGGATACGTTAATACATCCATTCGTGGATAACAGTCGCGGCACAACTGCAAGCCGGCAGTTTCGCCTCGATAAAAGCCGTACCGATAACGAAGAAAATGTAGAGTTTACCGGTGTGGGTGTGCTCGAAAATAACCGTGTTTATGTTTCACGCAGAGGCCCCCGGAATATTCAGGGCTCACTTGAGGCACCGGATAATACTGTCCTGCAGTTTGAGCCGATAACCGAAAATGGCGTGCCAACAGAGAAAATGAGAAATGTGAACCAGGTAAGGGCGCTCAACCCAAGCACACCGTCACTGCTGAGTGCACTGGACGTGAATGACTTAACGACCTTTATAAATCCGCCACAGAGAGATAATTTCCCGGACAATCGAAACTTTCTGATCGCTCAGGGATCTCAGTCGCAGAATATCGCTTTCAGAGTGCTCCAGGTAAACGTTGTTGAAACCCCTGACGGAACAGCGTTTCAGCCAAACCAGCAATTTCTTGTTCGGGATACATCCAACGCCGACGGGTTTCTGTACGAAGAGAATAAATTTGATAACCCGGCAGGCCTTGCGGTTGCGGGTGATCAAACCGGGTATATTTTTGTTGTGGACAGTGAACAGCACAAACTTTATCAGTTCAAACCTAACGGCGAGGAAGGTGTAGATCCGCCGCCTGCTGCTGTTGACCGCTCCAGGAATTTGACAGTGAGCTTTGGAGAGTTTGGTACCGGCCCCCGTCAGTTCAACACTCCAAGCGGAGTCGCCTATTTTGGCAGAATTGTTTATGTGGCTGATACCGGAAACAACCGCATCGCCCGGTACAGGCTTACCACCGATTTTGAATAAAGGCTATCGGCTTTGGGTAAAATTTATTAAGCGATATAGTTCGATTTCAGAAAGATGGATATCTTTGATGAAATCGATGCAGGCAGGCTGAAGTTGGGGCGTTGAATGTTGTTTCGCTTGCCGGGGTTTGTTCATCACCTTAACCAATCCTGTTCATTTATGAGAATGTCAGTTCTGATTCTGCTGCTATCCGGCTTTGTAGCAGCCTGCTCACCCGTTAATACCCTGTCTGATTTCGACCCGGCAGGCGTTTGTCCTGCAACAATTGAAGGAAACGTGATCGAAACCACAAAATGGATGGGCGACGCTCCGCTGCTGGTCACGCGCTCCGTCGGTCGGAATTTCGATTACCGGACGGGAGTGATTGAAGAGATTACGAATGAAGGGGTGATCTTTAACGAAGATCGGCGAAGTGTGGCCAACAACCCCGGCCCGAAAGAGTTCAAGAAGAGTCAGATTGTGAGCCTGATTAACGAAGATGGGGAGATTATCATGGGTGAATTTCCTGAGGATAACGTGAAAACAGAGTATTACCAGGTGGTGATAAGAAAAGCGGGTTCGGCTGAAAACGAAAAGCCGGATGCGTTCCGCCTCTATCCTCAAAAAGAGTTCA
>CAZKIZ010000238.1:0-5737 GCA_964552935.1 uncultured Rhodohalobacter sp.
TCTTTAATTTTGGTTACCACGCCTGCACCTACTGTACGTCCGCCCTCGCGAATCGCAAAGCGCAAACCTGCTTCCATTGCCACCGGTTGTATCAGCCTTACATCCAGCTTCACATTATCGCCGGGCATTACCATCTCCACTCCGTCAGGAAGCTCGCAGGAGCCCGTCACGTCTGTGGTTCTGAAATAAAACTGCGGACGATATCCTTTGAAAAATGGCGTGTGACGGCCACCCTCATCTTTGCTCAGTACGTATACCTCGCACTCAAATAATTTGTGCGGGTTGATGGATCCCGGCTTGCACAGCACCATGCCGCGCTCGAGCTGCTCCTTGTTGATTCCGCGAAGCAGAATACCGGCGTTGTCGCCAGCCTCACCTCTGTCCAGCAGGCGGCGGAACATCTCAATGCCCGTTACCACGCTCTTCATCGGCTGCTCTACAATTCCTACAATCTCCACCTCGTCGTTGAGCTCAATCACTCCACGCTCAATACGGCCGGTGGCCACGGTTCCACGCCCGGTGATAGAAAATACATCTTCTACCGGCATCAGGAACGGCTTGTCTACGTCTCGCTCCGGCGTAGGGATGGTGTCATCCACTGCGTCCATCAGCTCAACAATGCTCTTCTCATACTCTTCTTCGCCGTTCAGCGCGCCAAGGGCACTCCCCTGGATCACAGGGATGTTGTCCCCGTCAAATTCGTAGGAGCTCAGCAGCTCGCGGACTTCCAGCTCAACCAGTTCCAGGAGCTCTTCGTCGTCCACAAGGTCTACCTTGTTCATAAACACCACCAGCTGCGGCACGCCTACCTGGCGGGCAAGCAGGATGTGCTCACGGGTTTGCGGCATCGGGCCGTCTGTGGCCGCTACCACCAATATCGCTCCGTCCATCTGCGCGGCGCCTGTTACCATGTTCTTTACATAGTCGGCGTGGCCCGGACAGTCGACGTGGGCGTAGTGACGATCTTCGGTTTCATACTCCACATGGGCCGTGGCGATGGTAATCCCTCGCTCACGCTCCTCAGGTGCATTGTCAATATCTGCAAACTGCTTGGCAACTCCACCGTATGTCTTCGCCATTACCGTGGTAATCGCTGCCGTTAAGGTTGTTTTCCCATGATCCACGTGGCCTATCGTTCCGATATTTACGTGTGGCTTGGTACGTTGAAATGTCTCCTTTGCCATAATACTATACTCTTATATAAGTGTTAATTACCCTTTTTCTTCAATTATTTCGAGTGCTTTAGCCGATGGTACTTCTGAATACTCAGAAAATTCCATGGAGTAGGATGCACGGCCCTGCGTCAATGAGCGCAATTCAGTAGAATATCCGAACATCTCAGACAGCGGCACATTTGCTTTCACGACAGCACCGTCGTTTTGATTATCCATCTTCAGAATAATTCCGCGACGTCCGTTGAGGTCACCAATAACATCACCCATATGCTCTTCGGGTGTAATTACTTCAACCTTCATAATTGGCTCAAGCAATTTTGGCTTAGCCTTCTTTGCTGACTGACGGAATGCAATTTTTGCACAGAGCTCAAAACTGAATGCATCGGAATCCACATCGTGATATGAACCGTCGAACAAACGAACTCCCACATTTTGCACAGGATAATTCGCCTGGATACCGCCTTTCAGTGCTTCTCTAAATCCTTTCTCTACAGAAGGGATATATTCTCTTGGGATGTTACCACCCACAATTTCATTCACAAACTTGAAGCCTTCACTGATAGTGACTTTTTTGTCGTCATCAGCATACTCTTCAAAATGCTCCAGCGGGCCGATCTCAAACTCCATATCGGCAAATTTTCCGCGACCACCGGTCTGCTTCTTGTAAACTTCACGGTGTGTAATAGGTGAAGAAATCGTTTCACGATATGAAACCTGAGGCTGACCTACGTTAGCTTCAACCTTAAACTCACGCTTCAAACGATCTACAATAATCTCGAGGTGAAGCTCACCCATTCCGGCAATTGTCGTCTGACCAGTCTCTTCATCGGTTTGAACCATGAAAGTCGGGTCTTCTTCAGCCAGTTTCACAAGGCCGGTAGTCAGCTTCTCAGCATCTGCTTTAGATTTAGGCTCCACGGCAAGTTTAATAACCGGCTCAGGAAACGTAATTTTTTCAAGCAGGATTGGGCTTTCCAGATCACAGAATGTATCTCCTGTGTTCACTTTCTTAACGCCAACCGCAGCGGCAATATCACCCGCCCTTACGATGTCAATATCTTTCTTGTCGTTGGCATGCATTTCAAGAATACGGCCAACTCTTTCCTTTTCGCCGGTTGTTGAGTTAAGGATATATGATCCTTTCTCAAGCGTACCGGAGTAGACCCTGAAGAATGTCAGCTTACCGACATAAGGATCCGTCATAATTTTAAATGCCAGAGCAGAAAACGGAGCGTTTACATCCGGCTCACGAGTCATTTTAGTCTCTTCGTCTCTGGGGTCAACACCGTTAACAGCTTCAACTTCAAGCGGGCTCGGCAGATACTCAATTACTTTATCAAGGAGTATTTGAACCCCTTTATTCTTCAGAGCTGTACCACAAAGAACCGGAGTGATATCTCGTGCAAGAGTAGCTTTTCTAACCGCAGAATTGATTTCATCTTCTGAAATCTCCTCTTCCATCAGATACTTCTCCATCAGCGCATCATCATGATCCGCAATGTTTTCGAGCATCAGCTTGCGATATTCCGCAGCTTTTTCTTTCAGATCTTCAGGTATTTCAACAATGTCATATTTTGCACCGAGAGATTCATCATCCCAAATGATTCCGTTCATGTTGATCAAATCAACAATACCCTTAAAGTTCTCTTCTGCTCCAATAGGAATCTGTACCGGAATTGGGTTTGCGCTTAACTTTTCGCGCATCTGCTCAACAACATTGTAGAAGTCTGCACCGGTTCTGTCCATTTTATTGACAAAAGCCATACGAGGCACTTTATACTTGTTGGCTTGCCGCCAAACTGTTTCGGACTGAGGCTGTACAGCTCCAACAGAGCAAAATACGCCAATCGCACCGTCAAGCACGCGAAGTGAACGCTCTACTTCTACTGTAAAATCTACGTGACCCGGAGTATCAATAATATTAATTCGGTGACAGCTGACTGAATTGTAATTCCACGCTCCTGCTCCTGCTCCATCCAGTCCATAGTAGCCGCACCATCATGAACTTCACCCATGCGGTGGCTACGGCCCGTATAAAAAAGCACTCGCTCGGTTACGGTAGTCTTACCGGCATCAATGTGTGCCATGATACCGATGTTCCGCGTCCTGCGAATACGGTCAATAATTTCTGGATCTGTTTTAGTTGTCGCTTCTGACATTGGTATTGTACTTTAAAATGTTCTTTAAAATCTAAAATGTGCAAAGGCTTTGTTCGCTTCTGCCATTCGGTGTGTTTCGTCCTTCTTACGAACTGCTCCGCCTTCATTTTTGGCGGCATCCATAAGCTCTCTGCCTAATCGCAGCGCCATGGATTTGTCATTTCTTTGCGTGGATGCGTTAATAATCCATCGCATTCCAAGAGCGGTGCCTCTGGCCTGGCGCACTTCAATAGGCACCTGGTAAGTGGCTCCACCTACTCTTCTGCTCTTAACCTCTACAACCGGAGTTGCGTTGGACAGTGCAGATTTAAATACTTCGATCGGCTCTTCGCCGGTCTTCTCTTCAATAATTTCAAATGCCTGATAGAGAATTTTTCTTGCAACACCTTTTTTACCGTCGCGCATCAGGTTATTCACAAAGCGCGTTACTGTTTTATCCAAAAATATTGGATCCGGTTGCACTTCTCTTTTTTCTGCCGTTTTTCTACGCATAATATCTAATATTAAAAGATCTCAGAGTTACCCTTTAGGCTTTTTAGTACCATAGTGACTTCTTCCCTGCTTCCGGTCATCTACACCGGCCGTATCCAGAGTACCACGCACAATGTGATACCGAACACCGGGAAGGTCTTTTACCCTGCCACCCCTGATAAGCACAATACTGTGCTCCTGCAAATTATGTCCTTCGCCGGGTATGTAAGCAGATACTTCCATTCCGTTTGTTAACCGAACTCTCGCTACTTTTCTCAGTGCTGAGTTAGGCTTTTTAGGCGTTGTTGTATAAACGCGAACACAAACTCCACGCTTTTGCGGACAGTTCTGAAGAGCAGGCGCTGTCGTTTTACTCTTCTTACTTTTTCTTCCTTTGCGGATTAATTGGTTTATTGTAGGCACGTATTTACTATTTGATGTTTCGTGAAATCAAGAGCTGACTAAGATAGGATTATTATGTTTTCATTGCCAACTTTTTAGTGATATTTTTTCTAAATAGTTCAAATAATTCCACAACTCCTTTTTTAAGACGGTTTTGACACCTGAATGACCTCAAAATATAGTTTAATTGTTATATATCATTATATCAGATGAAGCTGACTCAACTTGCTAAATTAAGCACCAAACGGGAGCAGGCTCTCCAAAGTTTTGGAATTCATTCTATACAGGATTTGCTTTACTTTTTCCCACGCAGATACATTGATAAATCAGACATCAAACCGATCCGCATGCTCTCCGATTCTGATGTTCCGGTGTCTGTTCTCGGTACCGTAGAGGGCATTGAGATTCAGGGATACAAACAAAAACGCCGTCTCGAAATCCGGGTCACCGACAGTACCGGATCGCTCAAGGCGGTCTGGTTTAAAGGGTGGAAATATGTGGTTTCGCAATTCAAAGAGGGAGATCTTCTTTCGCTCTTTGGAAAAACTAAACGCTATGGCAGTTGGGTTAGTATGGCGCATCCCGAATTTGAGGTACTTGAGAGCCGCGACGAGATTGAAAAATACCGCACGCTGATTCCTATTTATCCCTCCGGAAAAGCACTGTCAAAGGCGTACATTACCCATAAGCTCATTGCCGGCTGGATACAGGAGGCCTTTGAAAAGATCGAGATTGATGAATTTCTGCCGGAGGATATTTTAGAGAAGCACGGTTTTCCCCGCAGAAAAGAGGCCCTCAGGAGCATGCACATGCCAGAGAGCCAGAAGGAAGCGCACCAAACGCTGGACAGATTCAAATATGAGGAGCTCTTTCTGTTTGAACTCTCTATGGCGATGATAAAGTTTAAACAGCAGGCAAAAGAAGAGGGGCCCGAACTAAATCCGGGATCTCTTACAAAAAGATTCTTTAATGAGGTTTTACCGTTTGAACTCACGGACGGCCAGAAGTCCGCGCTATCTGAAATACGCGAGGACGTCAGCACCGCCACACAGATGAACCGCCTGATCCAGGGCGATGTAGGCGCCGGTAAAACCGTGGTTGCCATTGGAGCTATGCTGATGGCGATCGACAGCGGCTATCAGGCCACCCTGATGGCCCCAACCGAAATTTTAGCCGAGCAGCACTACCACACCATCAAAGAGTACCTGGAACCTCTGGGCGTCAATTTTCGGCTGCTGGTAGGCGGGCAGAAGAAATCACTGCGTGATGATATTCTTTCCGATATTGCGGGCGGAACCTGTCATATTGTGGTAGGAACACACGCCATCATCCAGGAGCAGGTTCAGTTTAACCGGCTCGGCCTGGCGGTTATTGATGAGCAGCACCGTTTTGGCGTAAAGCAGCGGACCGAAATGCTTCAAAAAGGCGATCACCCTCACCTGCTGGTGATGTCGGCCACGCCCATTCCGCGCTCACTGGCCATGACCGTCTACAGCGATCTTGACATCTCCGTTATTAAAGATCTGCCCG
>CAZKIZ010000239.1:0-5731 GCA_964552935.1 uncultured Rhodohalobacter sp.
GCGAAATTTACCTGTGGACTGCGTTGTCTTGAAAATGGTTTACTCAACGTACTCAGGTACGTTTCCGCAACCATTTCCCAGACGCCTCGCCCACAACCAAATTTCTTGGTGAATAATACAGGTTAGAATAAAACAATATTGAACTTCAATAACTTTTTATCACTGTTAATGTTATCGGAGAAAAAAAATTAAGAGTTAAGCCTATTAGATAATTAAATGAGAGAAAGCTTTGCAATACTGCCCCGTCTGCACGCTGCTTATGAGGGCTGAAGGGTTAGTGACACCCATCAGTCGGCCCCGCAAGGAATGCCTGCGGCGCAAAGTCATTTATATATGCTCTTTAGCAGAACCTCCCAAAGCCCTCTTATAAAGCTCTATAAAATAAATGACACTGGATAGTGATCTGTGATATATATAATTCCTTATGACATTTTTATAAAAAAATTGATTCTTACTATGCACATATTGTGAGTATGAATAAAAATGCAGGCATATCAAATAAGGTTTATAATACTTCTAAAAAAACATTTTTTTAATCTAAATAACCTGGTCAACAGGTAAGGGCACTGCAGAACCGGTGATTCGATAAGTTTGTAAGACTGACAAAGCTGAGGAAGGGCTGAAAGCGGTTTACGTGAAAGTCTCGTTTCTGCACGGAAGAAAGGTTAAGACGACCCTTTTTTCATAGTAAATGTCTGACTTTTTCCTGCAGGAACTACTTCTGTTAATCGACGTTGTATAGGTACCATTTTTAGATTAAAGAGAGATATTAAATAGAGGTTGTGTATGAAGATTTTGAACATTAAAGTTACCAACGGTCCTAATTTCTGGTCAATCAAGAAAAAGCGGCTCGTTGTTATGGAGCTGGATATAGAAGGGTATGAAACAGAGCCCACCAACGAAATTGATGGCTTTTATGATCGAATAAAGGAAGCGCTTCCCGGCCTTTGGGATCATCATTGTTCAGAAGGAGTGCCGGGTGGGTTTTTCAGCCGTGTCAAACGTGGCACCTGGATGGCCCACGTCGTAGAACACATCGCCATAGAACTACAGGTTATGGCAGGCCTGCAGGCTGGTTTTGGCAGGGCACGCGGCACCGGAACAGATGGTCATTATAATGTTGTCTTTGAATGCGTGGATGAAGAATCGGGACGTTTGACTGCAGAAAAAGCTGTTTCGATAGCCAAACATTTAGCAGAAGGCACGGAGCTTGATATCGACAGGCACGTAAAAGAGATCCTGGAGATGAATTCTGCAAATATGCCCGGACCCAGTACAGCGTCACTGTTACGGGAAGCCGCTTTACGAGGCATTCCGTGCATCAGGCTTGAAGACAGATCAAGCTATCAACTGGGCTATGGATGCTATCAAAAAAAGATTGCGGCTACCATTACATCCTCCACAAGTAATTTGGCAGTGGAGATGGCGTGTGATAAAGAAGCCAGTCGCAACTTCCTGAAGGAGATATCAGTACCTGTTGCCGATGGTGATGTGGTTAAGAGTGTTGAAGAGCTGAAATTGTCTGTACAATCACTGGGCTTTCCGCTGGTTGTAAAACCGGTTTCGGGTAACCAGGGGCGTGGAGTTACAGCCAATATAAAAACCGAGAATGAAGCCTTAGCAGCATTTAAATTAGCGATTGAAATCTCTGACAGAGTGATTGTTGAACACCATATCTCCGGCATTGATTATCGTCTGCTTACTATAGGCGGTAAATTTGTTGCCGCTGCCAGGAGAACTCCTGCACACGTTGTGGGGGATGGTATGTCTACCATACAACAGCTGATAAACATTGTAAATGAAGATTCAGTCCGTGGTGAGGACCATGATAATATCCTCACAAAAATAAAAATTGGCCCAAGCTCCAAATCAATACTTTCCAGGAAAGGGTACACACTCGAAACGGTGCTTCCCGAAGATGAAATTTTATATTTAGATTATGCGGCAAATCTAAGTAAAGGTGGAACTGCAGAAGATGTAACAGATGACGTACACCCTGAAAATGCGATGATGGCCGCCAGAATTGGCAGGATGGTTGGTCTTGATATTTGTGGAATAGATGTAATGGCTTCTACACTTCAAAAACCTATACGCGACACGGGAGGTATAGTTCTTGAAGTGAATGCTGCACCGGGGTTTAGAATGCACTTGTCGCCATCTAAGGGCAAATCACGGAATGTTGCAGCTCCTGTGCTGGATATGCTTTTCCCCCGGGGACAAAAAAGTCGTATACCCATCATTGCGGTTACGGGTACAAACGGTAAAACGACTACTACACGCCTTATATCGCATATTATGAATGGGGCCGGGCGAAAGGTGGGATATACAACTACAGATGGTGTGTATATTAATGATGAACTCATCATGAAAGGAGATTGTGGTGGTCCTAAAAGTGCACAGATGGTTCTTAAAGATCCGGGTGTGGATACAGCTGTCCTGGAGTGCGCGCGAGGCGGAATATTACGAATGGGTCTCGGCTTCGATTATTGCAATGTGGCGGTTGTTACCAACGTAGCCTCCGATCACCTGGGAATGAAGGGGATAAATAACCTTGAGCAGATGGCCAGTTTGAAATCTGTGGTGCCTGAAAGTGTGCATCCGTCAGGCTTTGCCGTGCTTAATGCAGATGATGAACGCGTATATTCCATGCGAAATAATGTTGGTTGCAAAGTGGTTCTGTTCTCCCGGGAAGCAGATAATCCAAGGATCACCACCCATCGCGAAACGGGTGGAATTTGTGTTGTGCTAAAAAACAAGTATATCAGCATCTGGGACAGGGCATCCGTTCATGATGTTGAGCACCTGGAACATATTCCTCTCAGCTTTAACGGGGAGGCTGGTTTCATGATCGAAAATATACTGGCTGCTGTGGCAGCGGCGTATGTCCAGCATGTTGCCCCGGCAAAAATAGGCGAGATGCTGCATAGTTTTGTCCCTTCCCCGGAGAAAACGCCGGGCCGGATGAATCTTTACAATTTCCCAAACTATGATGTACTCATAGACTATGCTCATAATCCTGCCGGTTTGTCGGCAGTTCAACAATACCTTAAAGGTTCAACATACCAGTATAAAATAGGAATTGTGTGCGGGATGGGTGACCGCAGGGATGAAGACAGTATTGAGATAGGCAGAATTGCCGCAGAAACATTCGATAAAATTATCATAAGAGAAGATGCCGATCTCAGAGGTAAAGCAGCAGGAGAGACTACTGAAATTATAAAAAGAGGGATCGCTACGTCTCCTTTAAACCCTACAGTAGTGGCCATTGCTGACGAGAAGCAAGCGCTGGAGTATGCTATGAAAAACGCTTTGCCCGAAACCTTAATAATGCTTTGTGTGGAAAACATCGAAGAAATGATCTCTATAATGCGGAAAAAGGAGAGAGAACAGACGTATAGCAGATCAAAAATTCAGAAACACTCTGTGCAAAGTGCACTGAATGGGAATGGAATATCTGCAGAATTAAATGTTTAGCATACATTACCTGCCCCCATCATAATCCCAGGATGGTTCCGCAGAGCTGCGGATATGGCGCCATGGGGGGTGACCACACAACCCGGGTCACTTGATCTAACCCGGACCGTTCACCGGGCTATATCTTCAGCACAAAATTATCTCTGTTAAATTCAGACTCACGATTCATGTGCACGGCAGAGAGGGACTTGACCAAAACTTGTTTGAGTTTATTGTAGTCGCTCGGTTTGGTGATGTAAATATTGGCCCCGTAGTGAAAGGTATCCTCAATATCGTCCTTAGACGTAGATGTAGAGTAAATCGCTATTGAGATATCGCTGTACTTCTCATGTTTTCTGATCTCTTTGAGGCATTCTAAACCGTTCATGTTTGGCATGTTGAGATCCAGGAAAATGATATGGGGGAGATGATTTTTCTCATTTTCCAGAAAATCCATCAGCTGCTCGCCATCATTTGCCATATTGACGCTGACATCTCTGTCCATCTCGTCAAAGATCTCTTTAAAGACAAGTCTGTCTCCTTCATCATCATCGGTTAGAAAAACGCGTAGCGGTGTTTTTTGGCTTTTCATCTTTCTAATTAAGATTGATTTACTAGCGGAATATAGATATTAAATGTGGAACCTTCATTTAAACTGCTATTAACATTTATGATTCCATGATGTTGAGTCACAATTTTCTTTACGGTTGCCAGCCCTATTCCGGTTCCGGGATACTCATCTTTCCCATGAAGCTTTTGGAAAACTTCGAATATTTTTTCGCTGAACTTTTTCTCAAAACCGATGCCGTTATCCGAAACTGTAATATGGCAATACTTTTTATCTGGCAGGAGATCTTCCACGCTCAGTTCAGATCCTTTCACAATGCGGCTGCTGATCTCAATATGAGGCTTAACTCCCGGTTTTGAAAATTTGAGTGCATTGCTGATAAGATTGTACATCAGCTGCCGGAACTGGAGAACAATAACATCTGCCTCACATATTTCACCTACTTCAACAGTTGCTTCTTTATCATCAATGAGTTCGCTGAAGTTTACTAAAACCTCTTCAATAATATCTCCGATGTCTACCCTTTCGAAGGTTCTCTCCGTGGTGTTGAGCCGCGAAAAAGCGAGAAGATCATCAATGAGCTTCTGCATTCGTTCTGCGGCGCCCTGCATCAGGTCGAAATAGGTTTTACCTTTTTCGGATAGGTTTTTATTCTCCTTTTCGAGAATCCGGCCGGCAAAGGTTTGAATTTTACGGAGCGGTTCCTGCAGATCGTGGCTCGATATGTAGGTGAAAGCTTCCAGCTCTTTGTTCATATCCAACAGCTCCCGGTTCATATCACGGAGTTCCTCAATAGCGACCTTTAATTCAGCGGTCCGTTCCTGGATTTTCTCTTCCAGCTCCCTGGTATGTTTTTCCTGTATTTCCCGCCGTTTTTCCCTCTCTTTTACCTGTTCGGTAATATCTTCTACAGATAAGAGGATCAGGTTTTCAGATTCATCATCTTTGGCAACTTCACGGGCGTTCAGCAGCATGTGAAGCTCACCAATACCGGGGAAGGTATGAACGACTTCATAATCAATCACAACAGGAGTTTCGGGAATGATATCTTCGAGCAATTTTTTGATCTCCGGAAAGTCCCACATCTTATCACCCAGATCATAAATCAGTGACCCAACAGTTTCCTCTTCGTTTAGCTTAAACTGTTTGTAGAAGGCGTTATTAACCGTTCTTACACGAAGGTTTTTATCCAGCACCAGCAGAGGTTCGCGAATATTTGAAACAATAGATTCGGAATAATTTCTTTCAGACTCAATCTGTTCATTCAGACTGCTCATCTCTTGGTTCAGCACAATCAGCTCTTCATTTGTGCTTTGAAGCTCCTCCTTACTGGTCTCTAACTCTTCATTTAAACTCTGCAGCTCTTCACTGCTGCTCATCAACTCTTCATTGGCACTCTGGAGCTCTTCGATGGCAACTTCCTGGTCCTCCGTGATATTGCGCATGTCCTCCCTTGTGTCAACCAGTTCCTGTTCTAACTGCCGAATGCGAAGATCTTTATCGGTATCCGGCAAGTCGTCTGTTTTTGCGCCTTCACTTTCAGGACCCTGCCTGTTTTCTTCTGAAGAGGTATCGTGAAACAGGATTAAATAATAGGGATCTATGGTGTTGGGAAGCGGAATAGCTTCGATGGAAATTGTATGGAGTTCATCATTGAGCTTGATCGGGATGTTCTCTTTTTTAACTTCTTCATGCCCCTGCTTTACTTTA
>CAZKIZ010000240.1:0-5696 GCA_964552935.1 uncultured Rhodohalobacter sp.
ACATCAAACAGGAAAACAGGAGTTCAAAATAAAAACGCCCACTCACCTGGATGAGGAGTGGGCGTTGTTAAATCCTTAAGGTTTATTCTATCTACCTGGCCGATCCACTATCATTCCAACGGGTGCAGTTCATGCAGCACATTTGCATAGACATATGCATTTGCATCGCGCAGAACATATCGCACATATTGGATTGACAGATAAAATTCATCAGGCAGTAAACCGTGTTGATTCGTTTTTTTGGTTAAGCCGATTATAACAGATCGAATTTTCAATTCAAAGAATTATTCTTAATTCTTCAATTAAAAGCGGTTCCAATTCTATAATCCGGAATATTCACCAAGAATTTTTTGCTCGCGTAACGAAATTTGGGGCTGTTATCCTTTTTATAAACGCGCACTATTTTTGGTGCTTTGCATTGAGTCACGCTTATTTTTGTGAAGAATACGGCTCAAAGTCTGCTCCCTGAGTAATCAAAAGCCACGCTGCTTCTTCGACGTGGCTTTTCAATATTGATAAGTAAATCAGGCGGTCATGCCGCCGTCAATTGCATACGCAGCACCTGTCACGAATGAGCTTTCATCTGAAGCGAGAAACAGGGCCAGGTTGGCAATCTCTCTGTTATTTGCGTAGCGCTGCAGCGGAATCATCTGCTCAAATCCTTTTTTCGCCTCCTCGGCACCACCGGGAGCGAACCCCTCCTCGAGTGATCGCATCATGCGGTTATCCACCGGTGACGGATGGATCGTGTTCACCCTGATATTGTGTTCGGCTCCCTCAAGCGCTCCAACCTTCATGGAGCCATTAATGGCGTGCTTGCTGGTAACATAGGCCATTACATTGGGTGTGCCCTGCATCCCTGCAACGGACGAGGTGATGATTACGCTGCCGCCGCCATTGTTCTGCATATGCGGAAATGCATGCTTCATGCCCAGCCACACACTTTTCACATTTACGGCAAGAACTTTATCGTACACCTCTTCCGGATACTCCGTAAGCGGCTTCACCACTCCCTCAATTCCGGCGTTCAGAAACAGTACATCTATTTTCCCGAACTCCTGAATCGCCTTTTCCGTATATGCTTCTACTTCACTGTTTTTCGAAACATCCGCCTGGAAAAATTTCACTCTGTCTGATTCAAGGCTTTTAGCAGCATCCTTTAGCTGATTTTCTTTTAGGTCAACCAGCAAGATACCTTCAACATCTTCTTCCAGAAATCGTTTCGCCGTTTCGAGGCCTATACCTCCGGCTCCGCCAGTAATTACAGCAACTCTGTTTGATAGTCTCATCTCTACTCCTTGTTTAATGTTGATGTACAGGAATAATAATTAACCACTGTGTACTCCGTGTGAAAAGTGAGCGAAAAACCTCAGGGAGCCTATCCAAACACGCAAATAAGCACCGGGGTACTGAACGGATTTTCGCTCCCCCCGGTCAGATGTTTGGTTTTTACTTCAGCAGTTTAGGGTCCGGCCGCACAGTGATCACCGGTTTCTTTACATACTGCGCAACCTTCTCGGCCGTGGAGCCAAGAATGAGATGTGCAAATCCGCTATGCCCGTGGGTTGCCATCACAACCAGATCAGCATGTTCAGAGGTGTACGATTCAATCTCGTAATGCGCCGAAACTCCTTTTTCAATTACTGTTTCAAGCGGTATTCTAACACCCTCTTCAGAATTTGTTATAGTCACCGTATCCTCGAAAGACACACCCGAGCGCTGAATATGGATTGTTTCAATTCCCTGGTCGTTGAGGAAGCTATTCAGCCGTTTGATTGTCTCTTCATATACGGCAACGATCTCATCTTTTTCCGGCTGCGGCATGTTACCCAGAACGGAGTTTCCATAGAGCTCCAGCACGTGAAATAGAGTCATTTTTGCGTTGAATGTACTTGCAAGGGCAACGGCCATTGGAAAAGCTGTAAACGAAAGTCTTGATCCGTCTGTTGGAACTACCACATTTTTGATTTCATGCTCATTCAGCGGCCCGTCAATTGAAAAAACGGGGACTTTCGATTTTCGAATCAGCTTTTCTGTGGTGCTGCCGCGCATCATCTTTGTCTTATCGCGGCCTTTGGCACCCACTACTATAATATCGTAGTTTTGAGATGATGCGTACCGGGCAATCGTTTCCGACGGCTTACGATCGATAATTACTTTCGCTTCCCCCTTTGATTTATCTTTCAGGAACAAGCCCATCGCCTTGTTCAGCTGGTGTTCCGATTCTTCAAATATTTTTGGGTAAATGTCTTTCTCCATGTCCAGCGGATTGCCGAGCTTTTTAGCGCTTTCGCTCAAATATTTAATCGTGGGAATAACATGCATGAAATCAATTTTTCCCCCAAACGTATCCGCCAGTTTTTGGGCTGCCGAATAAGCACTTTCCGCCCCTTTTGAAAAATCCGTTGCTACTAATATTTTATTAAACCGAATCATAGATGCTCCCATAGGTTTAGTTAATCTTGCTTTACTTCAAGCTACTCAAATATTGTGAATATTTTGTGTAAATCATTGATTTTCAGTGGATTCTACGTTATGCCCGCCGTAAATATGCCACTCCCCAAATCATCAGGAGTCCGCCGGCAATTCCGAATAGTCCGCCCCTGATGTTGACATTTTCTTCTCCTTTTTCAGGAATAAAAGGAGTGGATGAAAGCATTTTTTTAGATACCGTTTCCACTTCAACACGCTTAAGCTCATCCAATGGAGCATCCGGATTTATTATCCTTCCGATCCGCTGATATCTCGGCAGCTGTCGCACACCATCTGCATCCATAAGTTCCTGAACCAATGGATCCGTAAAATCCATCACTTCAACCGATCGAACAGACTCCTGAAATTCCCGGTCCTGGTACGGCCAGATTACGTACAGCGAACCAATTAAAAATCCAATCAAAACGAGAAGCGTTGTGGCGTGATAGTTCTTTAACAACCACGACAGTACGCGCGAAAAGAGTATGATTCCTATCAGGGCACCGGCAAAAAATGGTGCCAGGTTGATGATTGATGAAACTGTTTCGGCCGTACCCAAATTCCCCACCTGTGTGAGAATGTGGTCGTACTGGCGAAGTATGAGAAGCAGATACGAGCCGGAGATTCCAGGCAGAATCATAGCACAGATGGAAATGGCTCCGCTCAGCATAACAAACCATGCAGTAGTTGGCGTATCGGTTGGTACAAGCGTTACTATCCAAAATCCAAAAAGAGCACCTGCAATCAGCGGAAGCATGTTTTTCCACCCCCGTTTTTCCGGGGCTATCTCAACTACAAGTAAAAATATTGACCCTACTATCAGGCCAAAAAATAACCCGTATACAATTTCGGGATGGGTAAACATGTATATCTGCAGCGGTACTACTTTCGTAAAAAACATTACAGCACTGAACATACCTGTAAACAGAAGAAACAGAAATTTCCAATGAAATATCGATAGCGCCTCTTTAAACTTCAGCGAGAACACGTTTTTAACTAAATCTGTACCTATACTTTTGATGGCATAAATCAGCCGATCGTAGATTCCGGTGATCAGCGCCATGGTTCCCCCGCTTACCCCGGGCACGATATCTGCAGATCCCATAAGGAAACCCTTGATGATTATGTAAGGCGACTCTTTCCACTCGGTTTCATCGATGTGGGGTACAATTTCTTTTTTTTCTTTCACTACGGTTTTACTAATTATTTAACTTCAAAAAGGGTACGAATCGAAACGGACGTTTTCAAGAACTGAGAATTCAATCAAGTGCATCCCCCCGATAATGTTTCATCGCCATCCAGAATGAGAAGGTGCTTCCTGCACTGCAAAAAATCATAACTGAAAATACGGCTTGTGATGCTCCGTAACTACCCGTAAATACGGCGTCCATCAGCCACCCGGCCAAAGGCGGCCCCAGTCCAAAGCCTGCAATGCTTATAACGAAAAGATAGAGCCCGCCGGCAAGTGCCCGCTGTTTAGACGACACCAGGTATTGCATTAGCGCGGCAGCCACCCCGTTATAAGATGATGAGAACAGAACTCCAATTCCGATAAGTAAAAATGCCGTCTCTGCGTCAGTAGTGAATAGACCCAGCGCATAAAATGGCAGTCCTCCAACCGCAGCAACGATACCCATCCAAAAACGTCTGGACGCTTTTTTAACAGCAATTCTGTCTGCAATCCTGCCCGAAAGAATTACGGTCCCGGATACGCCAAACAGAAACCATCCGAACTGTGGAGTAAAATCCGGCCGCTGAAAAACATCGGCAAAAATGGTCCCCGCAAATGCCAGTACCGTATAGCCCGTGCAGGCAAGCAGGGAGAAACCAATCAAATGGTATTGGATGGTTTTTTTTCTCAGCAGCTGATGTAAATCGGCAAATAGGTGCTGATCATGAATGTGGCGAACAATTTTCCGATCGGGCTCGCGTACCAGCCAAATTACAAACGGCAGCAGTAAAAGGCCCGGTATTCCAACGGCTATCAACGCGCTCTGCCAGTTGTAGTGAGCTGCAATGGTTCCGCCCGCCAAAAAAGAGAGGCCTATTCCAATAAAAATTCCACTGGCATAGAGAGAGAAAATTGTGGCGCGTTTCCGGGCAGAAAACATATCGGCAAGCAGTGAGTAGACTGCAGGGCTAAGCGTAGCCTGGCTGAGCCCAACCAGCAGACGCGCAACTACCAGGAAGGTAAACGACGTTGCGAAGCCGCTTACTACCGTCATCAAACTCCACACAAAAAGTCCGGCAGCAATCATCCATTTACGTGAGATTCTATCGGCCAGCCGGCCCATTGGAATTCCTGCTAGTGCATAGATAACTGAAAAAGCCGTTCCGTATAAAAAGCCTACCTGCAGATTACCGAGCTCAAACGCCTCCCTGATATCCACGCCTAAAACCGCAACAATTTGTCGGGTAAAAAAACTGTTTATATAGACGAGCGTAAGTAAAATAAGAGCGCTGTAGGCGAGCTTTTTTTTCATGGGTCAAAAGATAGAAAAATTTAGGCTCTATATCGCTCAATTCTATTTTCAAACGAAATCTATAGCAATTACCTTTATGGTGTTTAATTTAAGTTTCCCATTGATACCATCCATCTATGAGCAAATCTAAACTTCCTCGTAAAACGAGTGAACAGATTGAAAGAGCCGAACAACTTCTTGAGGAGCTGTATGAGCACTATCCTAACCCTCACTGTGAACTAGTACACGATAACCCGTTTGAATTACTGATTGCCACGATACTGAGTGCGCAATGCACAGATGTTCGGGTCAATAAGGTTACACCTGCGCTTTTTGAAGCATACCCAACGCCGGAAGCAATGGCAGATGCGCCTCTTGAGGAACTGGAGGATCTGGTTAGAACTACAGGCTTCTATCGCAACAAAGCCAAGTCGCTTAAAGAAGCCTCTCAGACAATTGTTGATGATTTTGATGGCGAAGTACCGCAAACAATGAAAGAGCTCTTAACACTGAGGGGTGCCGCAAGAAAAACCGCCAATGTAGTACTGGGTAATGCGTTTGACAAAAATATCGGCGTTGTTGTTGATACACATGTAAAAAGATTGTCGAACCGGTTTGGACTGACCCGCGAGAAAAAGAACACTGACAAAATCGAGAAGCACCTGATGGCACTTTTTCCCCAGGAAAGCTGGACCGATCTGTCGCACCTGATGATTCACCACGGCAGAAACGCATGTAAAGCACGGATTAGCGAGCCTCCGG
>CAZKIZ010000241.1:0-5666 GCA_964552935.1 uncultured Rhodohalobacter sp.
TTGCTATCTAAAAGCTTATTTCAAGTTTACACTGTTAAAAATGCATCAGATCTTATTCGGAGAGTGCTTGTAATGCCGGGAAACGAATTGAAAAAAATCGAGAAGCCTTTGGGAGTTCTCGACATTCCCCTTCTACAAGCTCAGGAACTGCTCGAACTGACAGTATTGTCATCGAATTATCAAACATCTACAATCCTGAACGGTAGTGAAAGATCTCAAAGCGAAATGAAAGTAGCCGAGAAGCTTTTAGCCAATGGCAGGTAGTTTTCGATTTCATGCCGGAATTGCACCGGGTCTACACTCAAACTGACGATAGCTCAATATTTATTGAAAATAAATAATTATCACTGCGCTACGCTCAGAACGTCACTTCGAGCAAAGTCGAGAAGTCGAACTGACAGCGTTGCCCCCTTGTTGCGTCCAAACTCTTTTCCATAGAACGTAGTCGGGAAGTCAAATTGACAAATATTATCATTCTGCACACGACGTCTTACTCAGAATGACGGTTCGGTTCAGCTAAAGGAATTCCAAGTAAAACCTTTGTAAACTCTCCCAATTTTGATTTTATCTCTATACTCCCATCAACTTCTTTCACAGTTTCTTTTATCATTGACAAACCAATACCGCTTCCAGGTATATCTCCTACATTACCGCCTCTATAAAAAGTAGTGCCTATTTTGTCAAGATCCTCTTCATGAATACCAATACCATAATCCAGCACACCCAATAAGAAGTAATCATCTTCTACTTTCACTTCTATTTCTACTTTGGGAATATCCTGACCTGAATATTTAATAGCATTGGATACTACAGCGTCAAATATATATTCAAATGTTTTTTGTTTAAAAGGGAGAGTAATAACCGAAGATTTACATATTGTCTTATAGGTTATATCTAAATCACCTTCAAGAGCTCTTCGCGTCTTATCAACAAGTTTTTCAACTGTTTTATAAATATTTAACTTTTCAGGAACAGAATCTGCTGTTTTGTAAGACTCTCCAATCATGATTGCCTCAATGAGTTCTTTTGTACTTTCTACTGCTCGCAGAATCCTTTCAATCTTTTTTCGATATTTTTTGCCGGCATCAACGTTTAACTGCTTTTCCACTCTCTCCAACATCCTTACATTTAGCTCTATAATAGAAAGTGGTGTTTTAAATTGATGAGATAACATTTTCAATAACTGCTCTCTCTCTTCCTGCATCTTTTTCAGTTGTTCAACATTTGCCCTTATAGCCTCTTTTGACTTCTCATATTTACTGCTTGACGCAATTAGAGCTCCAAATATACTTAGTACACGAATATTTTCACGGCTCCAATATCTTTCAGATTTAAAATCATCAAATCGAATAAATCCATAAAATTCGCTTTCAAGCCAGATAGGAACAGCAAGAATACTCTTAACACCCTCTTTATAAAAAGTTTCTCTCTCAGTTTCAGGCAATAGTCGTACAATCTCGTTGACCGGGGCTTTTTGCTCAACAAATATCTTGTACCACCTAACATAATCCTCTCCAAACTTCAAATACTCTGCAGAAGAGTCATTTGAACTCGATTTAACCACATTTTTCCCAACCCACTTATGACTCACTTTAAAATTAAGGCCCTCACCACTGCTGGTAATTTTTTTATAAAGGATAACTCGTCCAACCGACATGAGTTCGGAGAACTGTTTCAATAAAAAGCAAACCCTACTGTCTCGCCTTTCATCACTGTTATAAAGAGTATGCAGCGATTCTTTTAGCAGTACGATAAGGTTCTCGTGATAGTCCTCGCCTATAATGGCCTCATTATGACTCGAAATATCTATAATATATCCACTATATACGATGCAACCAGCACGCTCTTCAATCTTAATGGATCCTAGTACATTTTTAGCATATCCCTCTTTATGAGTAATTCGATACTGGACGGATGTTTCCTGATTATTTTTTAAATCAAGTGATTCTGTTGCCAAGTCCAAATATTTCCGATCCTCAGGGTAAATGACCTCATACCAGAGTTTTTTGTTTTGTTGGAATTCACTTTTACTGTATCCGTAAATCTCTTCTACTGCCCCTTCTTGTGATAATTCATCTGAACCTTCTACATAAGTCCAGGTCATAATAGTTTTAAATTTCACGAGAATAAAGTTCTTTTAACTAATTATGGTTTCCGTTAATAAATATCTGAATGTTTAAAAAGAGAGCTTCAATAACCAATGGCAGATGACCTTTAGACTGGCATCCGGAAAAAGAGTCGGGGAATGCAGTAAAGTATCTCTAAGTCTTATGTGAAAACCGGAGATTCTTCTTTCGAATAATCGGCATCTGTATAACACGCTACGCTGGTTTTGCAAAACCTTCTTTTAGTATTTAATTTTTAGTCGTCTCGTTCTATTCGACATCTCTGTGTTTAAATCGATGTCCATTGCTTGATTAAAAAGCTTTGTAAAATAACCGGCGTCTCTGTAGCCTATCGAAATACTGAGTTCTTTTATCGTAGAAACCTTACCCTTATTCATTAACTCATGGGCTTTTAAAAGTCGAAGGTTTTTAATCATCTCATGTACACTAATCGTAAGTGCTTCACCAACCCTTGCATAAAGCTGCTTCTTATTAATCCCTAACTCCTCTGCAATCATATCTACATTGAGGTTATAATCATCGATATTATCTAAAATAAAATTATAGATTGAGTTGATATCAAGTTCGATAATTGTGTCGTCAGGGATATTATTTATGTTTCGTCTTTTAAGAGCCTGTAAAAGATTTTTAACCTTCAACTCCAGCTCCACGATATCTATTGGCTTTTTTTCAAATAGAATACACCCGTTCTTGTAGTAGTAATATTTCTCAGGCTTCTCTTTGCCTGTCACAATAATAATATGGGTATCTCCTGCTTTTTCCTGAATCTCTGCCATAGTTTCCATTCCATCCATGATGGGCATGTTCAGATCCAAAAGAACAATATCGTAATAATTCTCTTCGATGAGCCTGAGTGCTTTTTGCCCATTCTCCGCACCAAAAACGTTATACCCTTTACTTTTAAAGTATTCAATCAATGTGGACCGAAAATCATAATTGTCGTCGACAATTAAGATTTTCATATCGAGAATATTCTGAATCATTGGAAAAACCTAAAGTTTGTTAAGAGTGCTTATTAGTAACCTTTCAGCTTTCTATTCAGTTCAAGAACCCTATAAAGAATGAAACCTTAGTTGCATTCATCGCTTGAAAGTCAAGATTCTTTGATAATTTCAAAAAATCCGGACAGGCCCTGATAAACTATATTAAACCTCTTTTCATTAATATATTAAGAATTTTTAATATAAAAGGTGTGGATATAGTTCCTTCATTCTATTCTAATCTTTAAGATCAAGTTACATAGATTTAGGTCATAACCAATTGATTATTGAACTATCAGAAATGCAACCTTTCATTATTCACATTGCAATACAATCTCAATGAGATAAGATTTGACAATCAAACATCCATGAATTTCATTCAGTAAGAATATTAGTCTATTTAAATAACCGAATATTCAAACAACATGGCCTGTTCAGAACAAAATATATCATCATACTTAGCCCAAATACTTTTTTCGAGGAACAATCTTGAAAGATCTCATTACTGGAAGTGATGTCACTATATTCCTCTTTCCGCTCTACTGTAGCAGGTTTTACAAATATTTTAATTAAAAGTCAGAGTCAACCCTCCAACCCACTCACAATCTCCCGAAAGCTCTCCAATCCGGCTTCGATATTCTCTACTATTTCACTGGCCAGGATATCCGGGTCAGGAAGGTTGTCTAAATCCGTAAGGCTGTCGTCTTTGATCCAGAAGATGTCCATGCTGGTCTTATCGCGATTGGTAATCTCTTCGTAGCTATATTTTCTCCATCGACCGTCGGGGTTCTCTTCGCTCCAGGTCTCTTTTCGGTTGTGGAGGTTTTCCGGATTGTAGAGTTCCACAAACTCTTTTAAGTCATTATAGGTGAGAGGACTTTTCTTAAGCGTATGGTGGATATTTGTCCGGTAGTCATAATACCACACCTCTTTGGTCCAGGGATCTTTGGATGCAGGCTTGGCATCGAAAAAGACAATGTTCGCTTTTACTCCCTGTGCATAGAAGATACAGGTCGGCAGCCGAAGCACAGTATGCACATCTGCATTTTGCAGAAGCTTCTTCCTTACCGTTTCCCCTGCACCGCCTTCAAATAAAACATTATCGGGCAACACAACGGCTGCCTCGCCATGTGCTTTAAGCATGGCATTAATATGCTGAACGAAGTTAAGTTGTTTGTTGGAAGAGGTAGCCCAAAAATCCTGGCGGTTGTAGGTCAGTGCTTCTTTAGACTGTGTACCGTCTTCGTTGGTTACCGTAATACTGCTTTTCTTTCCAAAAGGAGGATTCGCAAGCACATAATCAAACTTCTCATTCGGCTCTGCAATAAGGCTGTCATTCCGAACAATAGGCGGCTCAGCATTGATATCCCCAATGTTGTGCAGAAAGAGATTCATCAGCGCCATTCGAGCCGTGTTTGGTACAATCTCCCAACCTTTGAAGGTGTGATACTTTAAGAACTCTTTCTGATCTTTATCCAGGTCATAGTTTTCGAGTAGAAAATCATACGCGGCCAGAAAGAATCCACCGGTTCCTGCGGCCGGATCAGCGATCGTCTTTTTTGGCTCCGGACGAACACACTCGACCATCGCTTTAATCAGTGCACGTGGTGTAAAGTACTGACCGGCTCCCGATTTTGTATCCTCCGCATTCTTCTCCAGTAAGCCCTCGTAAATATCGCCTTTCACATCCGCACCCAGCATGACCCAATTTTCAGCGTCCAGCATTTGAATAAGTTTGTACAGCTTAGCCGGGTCCTGAATTTTGTTCTGAGCTTTTATGAAGATTTGTCCAAGCATGCCGGACTCTTTCCCCAGTTCCCGGAGCAGGGTAACATAGTGCTGCTCCAGTTCAAAACCACTCTTCTCCACCAGACTTTCCCAGTTGTACTCTTCTGGGATGTTGGTCTCGCGGTTGTAGGGAGGCTGACTGTATTCATGCGCCATCTTCTAAAAGTAGCAGATAGGTAATCTGCTCCAGGTAGTCCCCATAGCCAACCCCGTCATCTCTTAAGGTGTGGCAAAAATTCCAGATCTTTTGTACAATTCCGTTGGTGGTCATAAATATATTTATTTCTATTTCTTGAATCAGTAGACTTAGTCTCGATACTTTCTCAAGTGATTCCTTTTACGATAAGAAGCCAAGGATTTTTTATTATTAACGTTTCAACTGCCTGAAATCATTTTACCAATTGGACCAATTACTTTACTGACAGGATCAATCAAAATCCTTTTTACTTTCAATGCATGGGAGGTAATGGTATCGATCATGTCTAACAACTTCTCTAACCGTGATAAAATATCAGGATTTTCAATTTTCAACTCTTCAATTGGTTCTCGGTTTGCGATAATTGCACCAATTGTGGCTTGAAGTGATTCTTTTAACCCTTTTGCTCCATTTATTCTGAACATTGCAATCGCAGCGCGAATTCTTTCCAACTCTTAAAGTAGTCTGATGCGTAGAATCGGATCAATTTTACTGGAAAGTACGAGGTCAAAAAGCTCTTCTAACCTGAGTTCGATTCTTAATTAGGGAAGAATAGAGGATATAAATAGGTGTAAA